>NZ_JBEOWI010000025.1:0-117591 GCF_040296005.1 Kitasatospora sp. NPDC002551
CAGCCGCAGAACCGCCGCACCGCGACGGTGGGACGCCCCCGCACGCCCCTGGAGGCGCCGCCGCGCGAACTGGTGCCGCTCGAACGGGCCGAGGCAGCTCAGAACCGCCAGGCCGGATCGTTGGCGATCGCCAGCAGCGCGGTCGGGTCCAATGCGCCCTCCGGCCGCTCCGGGAACTGCTGGAGGGTGACTGTCCGGCCGTCGGCCCGCAGCACGCGGACGTACTGCGAGGTGCGCCCGCTCTGCGGGAAGGTGAGCGTCACCGCCTCGGCGCGGGCGCCATCGGGCAGGTCGACCAGCTCGCACCGGTTGGCCGGCAGCACCTCCTCGGGTGTGGGTTGGCCGGGGGGCGGGGTGATCTTCGGGAAGGCCACCGTGGCGCAGAGCGGCACCTTCGGGGCGTCCGCCGTCCGCTCGGCGCCGCCGATGAACTCCACCGGGCCGGCCGCACCGCTCCAGGCGACCCGGAAGGTTCGCCCGGCGATGTCCCCGGCCCGGACATCGGAGGCACCGGCCGGCAGCAGGCCGGCGAGCGTCGCCCCGAGCTGCTGGCTGGTCCAGGCGGTCGGCCGGTCGGCGCCGGGCCCGAAGGAATCGGGCCGCAGCGCCTGCGGGGTCTCGCCGGACTCGCCGACCAGTGCCACCGGGCCGGCCAGCGGATCGGCCGGCGCACCGGCGGCGGCGACCGCCGGCCCGCCTGCCGGGGCCGCCGAGGCGAGGCACACCACCAGGGTGGCGAGGGCGGCGGTGACGCCCGCACCGGCTCCGGTCCGCGCCAGCCTCCGGACCCCGCTGCGGCGGCGGCCGGCGGCCATCGCGGCCTCGACCGTGCCGCCCCGCAGCGGCGGTTCCGAGCCGAGCCCGGCCGCGAGGAGGAGGCGGATGTGCTCCTGGTCTTCGTGGGTGTCGTCGTGTCTCACGGGGTGTCCTTCACGGGGTTCATCGGATCTTCCTTCAGGGATGCGCTCACTGGGCGCGCGTCGCGGGAGCGGGCCCGGGCGCGCCGGTGAGCTGCTCGAACGGATCGGCGTCACCCAGCAGTTCGCGCAGCTTGGCGAGCGCCCGGGCGGTGTGGCTCTTGACGGTGCCGGCGCTGCAGTTGAGTGCCTTCGCCGTCGTCGCGATGTCCAGGTCGGCCCAGAACCTCAGCACCACGACCGCCCGCTGACGCGTCGGCAGGGCGTTGAGGGCCGTCCTGACCTGCAGGCCGAGCGACGGGTCGGTGTGCGGCCCGGCGGAGTCGGGCAGCGTCTCGACCGGCCGCTCCCTGCGCCATCGTCGTCTGCAGTGGTCGATGCTGGCGCGGGTCACTACCGTCTGGGCGAAGGCCTCCAGGTTGTCGATCCGGTGTCTGCGGTCCCAGGTCGCGTAGATCTTGGTCAGCGCGATCTGGGCGATGTCCTCGGCGTGGTGCCAGTCACCGCAGATCCAGTGAGCGGTACGCCGGAGCTCGGGCAGCCGCTCCTCCGCGAAGGCGCGGAACTCGTCCTGGTCAGAGATGCGCATGGGAAGCCTCCGTTCGTCTCTGTACACACACCGACGGAACGGACCGGCCCCGGAGATGACACGGCTCGGGAAGTTTTTTCGAGGGATTTTTCCTGACGACTCATGACATCCTCCGCCGTCCTCCGTTCCGTCGATCCCCACGACAGACCGAACACGCGGGGACCGGGCCCGACCCGGGCCCCGCCGGAGGGGACGGGTGCGCATGCGCAGGACATCGAGGACGGGGCGGCTGACGGCCGCTCTGCTGGGAGCGGTACTCGTGGGGACGGTGACCGCGCCGGCCGCCTGGGCGCGGCCGGCCGGCCCGCCCGCCGACACCGTACCGGGCGGCGCGGGCGGACCGGGGAGGCTGGTCCAGGTCACCCTGATCACCGGCGACCGGGTCACCGCCCGGGTCGGCGCCGACGGCACGGTGGCGCCGGTCGGCGTCCAGCCCGGCCCGGGCCGCGAGGGGATGGCCTTCAACCGGGTGCCGGGCGTCCCCGGCAGCCTCACCCTGGTCCCGCAGGACGCCGACCAGCCGCTGCGCGCGGGCCGGCTCGACCCGCGGCTCTTCGACATCGCCGGGCTGATCGCCCAGGGTTACGACGACGGCGGCAGCCGTGAGCTGCCGCTGATCGTCGGCCGCGCGCCGGGGGAGGGCCCGGCCGGCCTCGCCGCCACCGCTCCACCGCCGGGTGCCACCGCCGTGCGCGAGCTGGAGAGCGTGCACGGCACGGCGCTGCGCGCCGACAAGGCGCGCACCGGGGAGCTCTGGCAGCGGCTCGGCCCGGCCGCCGCCGCCCCCACCGTGGCCCCGGACCCCGCCGGGACGGCCGAACTCGCCCCGGGCGTCGCGAAGATCTGGCTGGACGGCAAGGTCGGCGCAGCCCTGGACCGCTCCACCGCGCAGATCGGCGCGCCCGAGGCCTGGCGCTCCGGACTCACCGGACGGGGCGTCAAGGTCGCGGTGCTGGACAGCGGCGTCGACGGCGGCCACCCCGACCTGGCCGGATCGATCGGCGAGAGCTCCGACTTCACCGGCGGGGCCACCGGAGTCAAGGACGCCGACGGGCACGGCACCCACGTCGCCTCGATCGTCGGCGGTGACGGCGCCGCCGCCGAGGGCCGCTTCAAGGGCGTCGCCCCCGACGCCGAACTGCTGGTCGGCAAGGTCCTCGACGACGAGGGCAGGGGCCAGGAGTCGTGGGTGCTCCAGGGCATGGAGTGGGCAGCCGCCCGGGCACCGATCGTCAACCTCAGCCTGACCGGTGCGCCCACCGACGGCACCGACCCGATGGCCCAGGCGGTCAACACGCTCTCCGAGCGGTACGGCACGCTGTTCGTCGCCGCCGCGGGCAACAGCGGCCGGGCCGGCACGGTCGGCTCCCCGGGCTCGGCCGACGCCGCGCTCACCGTCGGCGCGGTCGACCGCGCCGACCGGCTCGCGCCGCTCTCCAGCCAGGGGCCGCGCACCGGCGACCACGCGGTCAAGCCGGACATCACCGCGCCCGGCACGGACATCGTCGCGGCCCGGGCCGCCGGCACCACCGGGCAGAACCCGGTCGGCGACCACTACACCGCCATCTCCGGAACCTCGATGGCCGCCCCGCACGCCGCCGGCGCCGCCGCCCTGCTGCTGCAGCAGCACCCGGACTGGAGGGGCCCGCAGCTGAAGGCGGCCCTCACCTCCTCCGCGCGGCCCGCCGCCGACCAGAGCAGCTACCAGCAGGGCGCCGGCCGGCTGGACGTCGCCCGCGCCACCGCGCAGACCGTCCTCGCCACCGCCGAGTCCACCGGGATCCGCTTCACCGACCGGCAGACCGGCCCCGCGGTGACCCGCACCATCACCTACCGGAACACCGGCACGGAGCCGGTCACCCTCGACCTGGCCGGCTCGGTCACCGCCGCCGACGGCTCCGCGGGACCGGCCGGCGCGCTCACCGTGGCCCCGGCCCGGCTGACCGTCCCGGCCGGTGGCAGCGGCCTGGCCACCGTCACGGTCGACCCGGCGGCGGTCGCCGCCGGTGCCACCCTCAGCGGCCGGGTCACCGCGGGCGTCACCGGCGCGGGCGCCGGCGGCGGGCAGGCCGGCCCGGCGGCGCCGTCCGTCACCACGGCCTTCGCCCTGAGCCGGGAGGCGGTGCACCACGAGATCACCGTTCAGGCCGTCGACCGTGACGGAGCACCGCTCGGGCCGGGTGACTGGCTGACCGGCCGCTCCCAGCTCCACCTCGTCGACCTCGACACCCGGGCGGCGTACGAGCTGCGGTTCACCGACGGCACCGCCACCGTCCGTGTCCCGGAGGGCCGCTACAACCTCGCCGGCAAGCTCGTCACCCCCGCGAGGAACGGCCGCTCCACCACCGGCACCCTGCTGCTCCAGCCCGAACTGGAGCTGCGTGGCGACAGCCGGCTCTCCATCGACGCCCGCCAGGGCCGGCAGATCACCGTCACCGTGCCGGACCGGGACGCCGTGCCGTTCTCGCTGTCGGCCGCCTTCTGCTACCGGAGCGCGAAGGGCACCCCGTGCGCCGGCGAGGTCCTCAGCCTCGGCACGCCCGGCAACCTCTATGTGATCCCGAGTGCCAGGCCGGCCGCCGGCACGGTGGACTTCTCGGTGCAGAGTCTGCAGAGCGGACCGGCCCGCAAGGACGGCCGTCTGCCCGACCGCTACGACCTGTTCCTGCACACCACGGGAGCCCTTCCGGACCCGGCGTTCCGGGTCGCCCCGGCCGACCTCGCCACCGTCTCCACGCTCTACGGTGCCCAGTCCGCCGGCACCAGCGGAGTGATGAGCAGCTACGCCGAGGCCGACGGCGTCGGCGGGCTCACCTACGGCGAGCCGACCTTCCCGCTGCCCGCCGCCCGTACCGAGTACTTCACCACCCGGGGGCAGCAGCGCGAGACGTACTTCGGCCAGGAGGCGGGCCCCGGCGGGGAGCTCTTCCCGCCGGCCGTCACCCAGAGCGGCGTGGTCCCCTGCGACGCCGGCGCGTCCTGCGTCGAGTGGTGGAACGGCGCGGTCACCGGCCCGGGCCTCGCGGCCGGAAAGGACGGCGCCGCCTCGATGGCCCGCACCAGCGACCACTTCATGACGGTCTTCCCGCAGCTGTTCACCGACGCCGCCCCCGGGCACTACGGCTCCCCGCTGCCGCTGCGGATGAACGACACCGTCCAGCTCGAACTGGCCCGCGACGGTCAGCGGATCGGCGCCGCCGACACCCCGGCCGCGACCTTCGCCGTCCCGCCCACCGAAGGCTCCTACCGCCTGACGGCCAAGGCGATCCGCGCCGAGGCCTGGGCGCTCTCCAGCACCGTCGAGGCCGCCTGGACCTTCCGCTCCGGCCCCGTCGCGGCCGGTCCCGGCGGGTCCGTGCGCACCGCACCCCTGCCGATCGGCGTGGTCCGGCTGAGCGCCCCGGTGGACGCCGAGAGCCGGGCCCCGCGTGACCGGCACACGGTCACCGCCAGGGTCGAGCGCCAGAGCGGCGCGCCCGCGCCCGCCACGACGCGGCTCACCGCCGAGGTCTCCTTCGACGGCGGTGCGAGCTGGCAGAACGCCTCCGTGAGCGGAGCCGGCCAGGGTGCGCACAGGATCATCGTCGACCCGCCCGCGCAGGGGGAGGCCGACGTCTCGCTGCGCGTCACCGCCCAGGACGCGGACGGCTCGGCGGTCGAGCAGACGATCCTGCACGCCTACCGTTTGAAGCCCTGACGGGCGGGGCGCACGGGCACCGGACAGGAGTGACAGGAGCGAGGAGAGGAAGGAGGAGAGCGCCGTGGCGGGACGGTAGCCGTGGTTCCCCGGGCGCCCCGGTGGGCAGGGAAGGAAGCGAACGGTCGGACGCTATCGGTTCGGCCGGGTGACGAGTCGTCGACGAGGAGGGCCGCATGACCAAGCAGGCGTACGGACGGATCGCGCACCGTCATGTCGAGGTGAACGGCGTTCGGCTGCACGTCGCCGAGCAGGGGGAGGGGCCGCTGGTCCTGCTGCTGCACGGCTTCCCGGAGAGCTGGTACTCCTGGCGGCACCAGTTCGCCCCGCTCGCCGCGGCGGGCTACCGGGTGGTCGCCGTCGACCAGCGCGGCTACGCCCGAAGCGAGCAGCCCGATTCGGTCGACGCCTACACCCTGCTCCACCTGGTCGGCGACGTCACCGGCCTGATCCGGGCGCTGGGGGAGGAGCGCGCGGTGCTCGTCGGCCACGACTGGGGCGCCCCGGTCGCCTGGACCACCGCGACCCTCCGTCCCGACCTGGTGCGCGGCGTCGCCGGACTCAGCGTCCCGCCGCTGCCGACCCTCGGCCTGCCGCCGCTGGCCGAGGCCAGGGAGCGGTTCGGCGAGGGCTTCTACCAGATCTACTTCCAGCGTCCCGGTGTCGCCGACGCCGAACTCGCCCGGGACCCGCACGCGACCTTCCGCCGGATGCTCTACAGCGGCTCCGGCGACAACCCGCGCGGCGCGGAGCCGCGGGCGTGGGTGGTCGGTGAGGGCCAGACGCTGCTGGACGGCACCGTCGACCCGGAGAAGCTGCCCGCCTGGCTGTCGGAGGCGGACATCGAGGCCTTCGTCGCCGACTACGCCGAGCACGGCGAGCGGGCCTTCACCGGCGGCCTCAACTGGTACCGCAACATCGACCGGAACAACGAGCTGCTCGCCGGGCTCGCCGGTCGGCCGGTGGACGTCCCCGCCCTCTACGTCGCCGGGGAGCGGGACATGGTCACGGCCCTGATCCCCGAGGACGGGATGCGGCTGCTGCTGGAACACCTGACGCCCAAGCTGCACCGGAGGGTCACCCTCCCGGGCGTCGGGCACTGGACGCAGCAGGAGAGCCCGGCCGAGGTCACCGCCGCCCTGCTGGACTTCCTCCGGCACCTGGACGGCTGATGGACGGCTGAGACCACCGGAGGGCGGTCCGGTCCGCACCGGCCCGCACGACCGGACCGAACCGCCCCACTCGCCGGCCTCAGACCGGCAGCAGCCGGGCGATGAACTCGCCCAGTCGGCGGGCGTTGCGGCAGCAGTGCATCTCGACCACCTGGGCGTAGGCCGGGGCGGCCGAGTCACCGGTGCCCCAGAGGGCGGGCTGCTCCGGGTTGAGCCAGTAGACCCGGCGGGCGCGGGCGGCGATGCGCTGGAGGGCGGCCGTACGGGGATCCCGGTAGTTGTTCCGGGCGTCGCCGAGGATCAGCACACTGGTCCGCGGGCCCACGGCGTCCAGGTGGTGGTCGGCGAACTCGCCGAGCGCCGAGCCGTAGTCGCTGTTGCCGTGGTAGCCCGTCACCTTGGCCTCGGTCAGGATCCGCCGGGCCAGGGCGGCCGGGTCGCCCCCGCCGCGGGTGAGCAGATCGGTCACCTCGGCGGTGCGGTTGACGAAGGCGAACACCCGGACCTTGCTGAACTGCTCGCGCATCGCCTGGACCAGCAGCAGGGTGAAGTCGGAGAAGCCCGCCACCGAGCCGGACACGTCGCAGATCAGGACCAGCTCCGGCCGGGCTGGTCGGCGCAACCGGTGGGCCGGGCGCAGCGGGACGCCACCGGTGGACAGCGAGCGGCGCAGGGTGCGGCGCAGGTCGATGTGGCCGCGCGCCGCCCGGCGCCGGCGCGCGGCCAGCCGGGTGGCCAGCTTGCGGGCCAGCGGGTGGACGGTGCGGCGGAGTTCGGCGAGCTGGTCACGCCCGGCGGCGAGGAAGTCGATCCGGTCGGTGCTGGGCGCGACGGCCCGTTCGGCGACGTGCTCGGTGCCGCGGACTTCGGCGGCCCGGCGGCGGGCCTCGGTGGCGACCATGGCACGGAAGTCCTGGATACGACGGCGGATCTCGTCGGGAAGGAGGTGATCGGCCAGGTCGTCGGGGCCGGGGGCGGCCCGGCCGGCGGCGCCCGCGCGCAGCGCCGCGAGCACCCGGGCCAGCAGGGTTTCCGGGGAGAGCCGGCCGAGGGTCTGGTAGGCGGACCAGCCGTCGCTGCCGGGGCGTCCGGAGCCGCCGGCGGTGCCGTACCGGCCGAAGGCGGCGACCGCCTCGCCCGCGAGCCGGGCCTGGGCGGCCCGGTCGTCGGCGGCGAGCGCGGCCGCGAGCCGGGCCCGGAGGTCCTCGCGCAGGGCGGCCAGGTCCAGCTGAGCCGGGTCCAGCCGGGCCAGGTCCAGGTGAGCCGGGTCCAGCGGGGCGAGGTCAGGCTGGTCCGGCTCCGGTGCCGCCGGATCCCGCAGGGCGGGGTCGGAGGCGTCCGGGCCGGAGGCGCGGCGCACGGTCTCGGGGTCGCCGACGCCGAGCGGGAAGAACAGGTCGAACGCGGCGTCGAAGACCCCGCGCTGCCCGTCGGAGCGCAGCAGGGCGGCGGCCAGCCCGGCCCTGACCTGCTCGCGGTCGGCGAGGCCGAGGACGTCCAGGACGGCCGCGGCGTCGACCGTCTCGGCAGGCCCGATCCGCAGGCCGTGGCCGCGCAGGGCGCGTACGAAGCCGGTCAGCCGGGCGGCGAGGTCCGCCGCTGGGGCACCCGCCCTCGATGCCGCGCCGCCGCCGTCCGCCGCGCCGCCGTCCGCCGCGCCGCCGTCCGCCGCGCCGCCGACCGCCGTGCCACCGCCTGTCGCGCCACCCGTCGCCGTGGCTCCGTCCGCCGGTTGCGGGGGAACGCTCATGCCACGGTGAGCTTCTGCGTGGCCTTCAGCACGTCGTCCTGGTGCTTGAGGACCACCCCGAGGGTGGCGCGCACGACCGTCTCATCCAGAGTGTCGGCACCGAGGGCGAGCAGGGTGCGGGCCCAGTCGACGGTCTCGGCGACCGAGGGGGCCTTGCGCAGCTCCATTGCCCGCAGCGCGCCGACCACCCGCACCAGCGACTCGGCGAGCGCGGCGTCCAGACCGGGGACGCGCAGCCGGACGATCCGGCGCTCCAGCTCGGCCTCCGGGTAGCCGAGGTGGAGGAACAGGCAGCGCCGGCGCAGCGCCTCGGAGAGCTCCCGGGTGGCATTGGAGGTGAGGAGGACGAACGGGCGGCGGCTCGCCGTGATGGTGCCCAGCTCGGGCACGGTGACCTGGAAGTCGCTGAGCACCTCGAGCAGCAGCGCCTCGACCTCGACGTCGGCCTTGTCCATCTCGTCGATGAGCAGCACGGTCGGCTCGTCGCCGCGGATGGCGGTCAGCAGGGGCCGGGTGAGCAGGAACTCCTCGCCGAAGATGTCGGTACGGGCCTGGTCCCAGCCCTCGTCGCGCCCGGCGGTGATCCGCAGCAGCTGCTTGGCGTGGTTCCACTCGTACAGGGCGCGGGCCTCGTCGATGCCCTCGTAGCACTGCAGCCGCACCAGCCGGGCGCGGCCGGTGGCGGCGACGGCCTTGGCCAGTTCGGTCTTGCCGACGCCGGCCGGCCCCTCGACGAGCAGCGGTTTGCCGAGCCGGTCGGCGAGGAAGACGGTGGTCGCCACGTCGGTGGAGGCCAGGTAGCCGGCCTCGGCCAGCCGGGCGGCCGTGTCGGCCACCGACTCGAAGAACTGCGTGCCCTCGCCGCCCATGCGTGCCCCACATCCCCGTCGTCCGGTGCCTGTTGCCAGCACCCTACCGGTGGGTCACTTCGCTGTCCCGGGCGCGGAGGGGCACGGCAGGACGGGGCACGGCACGGCACGGCCATGCCCGGCCGGCGGTCGGGGACCGCCGGCCGGGCGAACTCAACCGCGCCGCGGGGGCGTCAGTTGACGTAGACGACCGGGCTCCCGGCCACCGAGCTGTCCCGGACCGGGCCGTAGGTGGCGCTGAAGTAGCCGACCGGGAAGCAGGTGCTCGGACCGGAGAACTTCGGCAGCGCCTGGGCGTTGAAGCCGATGGTCTGGCCGACGTTGTTGGTCGTGCCGGCCAGACCGCCGGCGGCGCGGTAGACGCAGGTGATGGTGCCGAGGATGGTCTTCAGCACGACGGTGGTCTGCACCGGTCCGGCCGAGGTCGGGTCGAGCGAGACCGGGTTGCCCGGGGCGTCGCTGACCGAGTTGGTGTACGGGAGGTTGTTGACGGTGATGCTCTGCACGCCGGTCACGCCGATGACGTTGGCGGTGCAGGAGCCGAAGGACTGGGTGTTGAGCGACTCGGTGGCGACCCCCGGGGCGGCCGGGTTGGTCAGGACGGTCGCGGAGAACGCGGAGGTGGCGCACTTGATGCCGGTCGTTCCGGTGGCGCTGGAGTAGAAGTTGGCGGTGGTACCGGCCACCAGGTTGGCGACGAGCACGTCACCGACGGAGACGTTCGGGCCGGCGAGCGAGGTGTGGGTGAGCACGGCGACGGCGTTGGCGGCGGGGGCGGCGGCCTGGGCGGGGGCGACGGTGCCGGCGGCCAGGACCGCGGCGGCGGCGAGGGCCGCGGTTCCGAGGGTACGGCGGATGCGCATGAGGGTGTGCCTCTCCGGGCGAGTCGGGTGGGGGAGCCCGCGCGGTCGGGGTGGGGGTGCGCGCGGCGGCGTCGGCCGCGGGGTGACCACGACGGGATGAAGCGGAACGGGCACCGCGGACGGCGACTCGGCGGGCCCGGCGCCACGGGCCCGCCCGTACGGGCGGCGGTACCGGCGGCACGACGCTGTGCGGCGGGTACGGCACGGCCCGGACCGACCGCGCACGGCCGGCCGGGCCGGAGGCGGTCGGGTACGGCTGAGTACGGCGGGATGGAGCGGAGGTGGAGCAAGGGTGGGGCACGAGGGTACCCGCGGTGCAGGGTGCACGTCGGCGGCTGCCACCGCCGGGCATGCGTTCGCCATACTGAGCAGTCGGAACGCGTGCGGGCTTCCGGCGGCGTCCGCCGCAGATTGGAAACCCGCCAGTGTTGTAAACCGGATGTCACGTCAATGTCAAGAAGAAACACAGGAGTTGGCGATGAACCCGGAAACCCGTCGGCACGCCGAAACCGTCCTGCTGCCCGGCGCCCGCACCGGGCGCGACCCCGCCCGGTCGATCAAGCGCGGCCCGAGCCGGCTGCCGCCGGGGGTGGTCGCCGCGACCCAGCGCGAGCGCCTGCTCGACGGCCTGGTGCTCACCGTGGCGCAGCACGGCTACCAGCGCGCCACGGTGAGTGACATCTGCCGTGCGGCCGGGGTGACCAGGCCGGTCTTCTACGAGCTGTTCACCGGCAAGGAGGACGCCTTCCTCGCCGCCCACCGGCACGGCACCGGGGTGGTGATCCGCCGGATGGCGGCCGCGTTCGCGGCGGCGCCGGACTGGTGCACCGGGATCCGCGAGGCGCTGCGGGCGATGCTCGGTCTGCTGGCCGGGGTGCCGGCCTTCGCGACCATGGCGGTCATCGAGCTGGACGCGGTCGGTCCGGCAGGGCGCCGCGAGCGCGAACAACTCCTCACCCGCTTCCGGGCGTTCTTCGCCGAGGTGCCCGAACTCCCCGGCGGGGTGAAGGCGGAGGCGATGGTGGACGCCGTGGTCGGCGGCGTCTACTGCACCCTCCAGCGTTGCATCGACAACGACCGCACCGCCGAACTCCCTGATCTCCTGCCGACCTTGAGCCTCTTCTGCCTGGCTCCTTTCCTGGGTCCGGCCGAGGCGGCGCGCCGTCTGTCGCTGGACCCGACGCCGTGGGGCGAACCCGCCGGGAGCGGACGATGATCCTTCGTGCGCCCGTATTGACCCGCTTCAATACTGGGCAGTAGCTTCCCAGTTACCCACTGCGGCCGACCGGCCCGCCCCGCTGCCGAGGGGCGGTCCCTCCCGGCCGTGCCGCAGAACGCTGTCCGCGCCAGGACAACGTGCCAGTGACTGCCCGTCCCCATCACCCGAGGGAGCGCACATGGCCACGTCCGAGGACGCCGCCCACACCGAGAGCACCGCCGACACCGCGGAGACGCCCGTGCAGCGCAGAGGCCGGGTCCGGCTGAAGCGCACCGCGTTGATGGCCGTTCCCGCCGTCGCCGCCGGCGCCGTGCTGATGACCCTGACCGCGCAGGGCGTGCTCGCCGCCCAGTTCGCGATCTCCGGCATGCCGTTCACCGTCACCGCCGACAGCCTGGACGGCGTCGGCTTCGAACAGTTCGGCAGCCTGGACCACATGATCGAGGACAGCCCCAACGCCGGGGACACCGGCGGGCAGGTGCTGGTCGCGGTCTCCGCGATCAAGGAGGCCTCGCTCACCAAGCTCTGCCAGAGCGTCGAACTCGGCGGCATCAACCTGCTGATCAAGGCCGGTGACGCCGGGACGCCCGTGACCGCCACCGACCTCACCACCGACTCCGACCTGCTCTCCGGCGACGCCGAGTTCAAGAACATCGAGATCGGCGGCGACGCGAGCACGTTCACCAAGGCCGGCGTCAAGGGCCTGCCCGGAGTCTTCGGGCAACAGGCCGACACCGTTCAGATCCGCAACCTGCGGCAGCACAACTACGCCACCACGGCCGGCGCCTTCAAACTGCCCAACCTGCGGCTGAGCTTCAGCTCCGAGGGCTGCTGACGGTGGCCGAGCCCGAGCCCGAGCCCGAGCCCGAGCCCGAGCCCGAGCCCGAGCCGGCGCCCGTGCCGGCCCCGGCGCCAGAGCCGGCCCCCGCGCCCGTGCCGGTGGCCTCCGAACCCGCGCCGGCCACCGAACCCGCGCCGGCCACCGAACCCGCGCCGGCCACCGGGTCCGAGCCGGTGAACGAGGCCGCGCCGGTGCCGGAGCCGCAGGCCGCCCGGGCCGGAGCGCTCACCGCCGCCCGGGCCCGCCCGGCCTGGCGCGGCTGGCGGGGACGGCGGCCGTTCTGGGGCGGAGTGCTGGTCCTGTTCGGCGGCGCGGAGATCCTCTTCACCCTGCGCGCCCCGCTGCCCGTCGTCCTGCACATCGGGCTCCAGGGGCTGTCCGGCTACCTCGTCCCGACGGTCATGGTGGTCTGCGGCCTGCTGATCCTGTTCAACCCGGCCCAGCGGCTGTTCTATTCGATCGTCGCCGTGCTGGCGTCGCTGGGCAGTTGGCTCACCTCCAACCTGGGCGGCTTCCTGATCGGCATGCTGTTCGGCGTGATCGGCAGCTGCCTCACCTTCGGCTGGATACCGGACCAGCCCCCGCGCCGCCGCCTGCTGCGCCGGGGCCAGGCCCGCCGGAAGGCCGCCGGACCGGCCGGCGTCTGAGGCGGTCACGGCCGGCGCCCGACGCAGACCCCGCGTCCGGCACGGCCGCGACCGCCCCCGTCGGCGAGCACCCCCGTCGGCGAGCGACTCGCCCGACGGCCGACGGCCGACGCCCGACTCCCGCCGACGGCCGGCCCAGGACCGGCGCCCCGCCCCCGGCGATGGGAGAGCACCGGGGACGGGGCGCCGTACGCGCGCTGTCAGGCCGGGCCGGGCTGGACCAGGCCGGTCCGGACGGGCCCGTCCGGACCGGACGGCCCCGCGTCAGATGGTCGTCGCGTCGATGACGAAGCGGTAGTGCACATCGCTGCGCAGCACGCGCTCGTACGCCTCGTTGATCCGGTCGGCCCGGATCAGTTCGATCTCCGCGCCGATGCCGTGCTCGGCGCAGAAGTCCAGCATCTCCTGGGTCTCCGGCAGCCCGCCGATCATCGAGCCCGCGATCGACCGGCGCCCGGTGAGAAGCGCGTGCGCGCCCACGCCGACCGGCTTCTCCGGCGCTCCGAGCTGGACCAGCGTGCCGTCGGTCCGCAGCAGTCCGAGGTAGGCGCTCAGGTCCAGATCGGCCGAGACGGTGTTGACCACGAGGTCGAAGCGGCCCGCCAGCTCCGTGAACGTCGCCGGGTCGGAGGTGGCCCGGTAGTCGTGGGCGCCGAGCCGCAGTCCGTCCTCGCGCTTGCGCAGCGACTGGCTGAGCACGGTGACCTCGGCCCCCTTGGCCCGGGCGATCTTCACCCCGAGGTGGCCGAGGCCACCGAGGCCGACCACGGCGACCTTGCGGCCGGGCCCGGCGCCCCAGTGGGTGAGCGGGGAGTACAGCGTGATGCCCGCGCAGAGCAGCGGCGCGGCGGTGTCCAGCGGCAGCGCGTCGGGGATGCGCAGGGCGTACTGCTCGTCGACCACCAGCTGGCGGGCGTACCCGCCGTACGTCGGGGCGCCGTCCCGCCCGAGGGCGTTGTAGGTGAAGACGGTGCCGCCCTCGCCCGTGCAGTACTGCTGCAGCCCGGCGCGGCAGTTGTCGCACTCCCGGCAGGAGTCGACGAAGCAGCCGACGCCGACCCGGTCGCCGACCGACCAGCGGGAGACCCCGGCGCCGACCGCCGCGACCACCCCGGCGATCTCGTGGCCCGGGACCATCGGGAAGATCCCTGGGCCCCACTCCTCGCCGACCTGGTGGATGTCCGAGTGGCAGATGCCCGCGTAGCGGACGTCGATGAGGATGTCGTGGGCGCCGAGCGCCCGGCGCGGCACGGTGGTCCGCTCCAGCGGCGCCCCGGGGGCCGGGGCGGCGTAGGCCTCGGTCCGCCCGGCCCCGGCGGTCGAGACGCCGGCCGCGCTCTCGGTGCCGGCCTCGGCGTCGACGTCGGTAGCGGCCTCGGCGTCAGCGTCGGTGATCGTGCCGGTGATCGCGTCGGTGATCGTCGTGTTCGTCATGCCTCAAGGCTCGGCGCGCCGTTCACGCCCGGCCAGACCAGTGATCGTCGTAGGTTCCCCGTTCCTACCATCGGCAGTATCACCCTCCGCACCGCCGCCTCCCCGGACCCGGGCCCATACTGCTGGCATGGACCAGCGCACCGAGCTCAGCGAATTCCTGCGGTCCCGCCGGGCGCGGCTGCGGCCCGCCGACGTCGGGCTGCCCGAATACGGCGGCCGACGTCGGGTGCCCGGGCTGCGCCGCGAGGAGCTGGCCCAGCTGGCCGGTGTGAGCACGGCCTACTACGTGCGGCTGGAGCAGGGGCACGGCGAGAACGTCTCGACGGCCGTCCTCGACGCGATCGCCCGCGCCCTGCGCCTGGACTCCGCCGAGCGCGATCACCTGCGCCGGATCACCCAGCCGCTCCGCCGGGGCGCGGGGCGGGCCCGCACGCGGCGTCCGCAGCAGGTGCGGCCCGAACTGCAGCAACTGCTGGACGCGATGGAGGGCGTCCCGGCGTACGTGCTCGGGCGGCGGCTCGACGTGATCGCCTGGAACCGGCTCGGCAACGCCCTGATCGGCGATGTCTCCGCGCTCGCGCCGGAGCAGCGGAACCTGGCCTGGCTGGTCTTCCTGGACCCGTCCGCCCGTGAGCTGTACGTGGACTGGGAGGGCAAGGCGACCGACCTGGTGGGGATGCTCCGCTTCGACGCGGGCCGCGACCCGGACGACCCCCGGCTCGCCTCGCTGATCGGCGAGCTGTCCGTGAAGAGCGAGGACTTCCGCCGGCTGTGGGCCGCGCACGACGTCCGGGACAAGGGCCACGGCCTCAAGGAGCTGCACCACCCGGTGGTCGGCCCGCTGACCCTGCGCTACGAGACCTTCCGTCCTGCGGGGGACCCGGACCAGGTGCTGGTCGCCTACCACGCGGATCCGGGCTCCGCCTCGGCCGAGTGCCTGCGCCTGCTCGCCAGCTGGACGGCCACCGAGCAGCGACCCGGCCCGGCACAGGGGCGGACACCCGCACCCACACCCACACCCGCGCCCGCACCCGCACCCGCGCCCGCATCCGCGCCGGAGCCCGGACCCGGTCCGTCGACAGGTCGGTAGTCCTCTTCCCGGGGCCCCACCCGGTCCGGTGGTCCCGGTGGACCCGGGACCACCGGCCCTGTCCGGATCCCGCGAGCGGCCGTTTACTGGACCTGTCGCCGATCCGGGCCACCCCCTGCCCGAAATCGGCCCGGAGGCCGTCCGGACGGTGAACAGCCGTTGTCCAGAAGGTTGCTGACAGCTGGTTAGGCTGCGGATCATGGACACGGACACCCCCAGCGGCACCACCGAGTACGACCGGCTGATCGCGCGCCACCACGCCATGCGGCTGCGTCGGCAGATCCTGGCGCCGGCGCCGTCCTTCGCCGCAGCGCCCGCGCTCCCGGGCGGCGCTCCCGGCCCCCGCCCCGGTGCCCAGCCGTCCGCGAAGGCCTACGGCGCCCACGGTGCGTACGGCGCCCACGGCGCCACGGGCACGAGCGGCACGCACGACGCCCCGGCCGCGCACGAGGCCTACGCCCGGGACCACGACGCCGCCGCCGACCAGCGGCTGATCCTCGGCGGTCTCGGCCTGGTCACCCCGTTCGCCGACCTGATCGACCACCTCTACGCGTTCATGTTCCGCCGCCGCCCCTTCCTGCGCGGGCTGTTCCCGGAGTCCATGGAGTTCCAGCAGGTCCACCTGGAGCGGATGTTCGACTACCTGATCGAGCACCTGCACCGGCCCGACCGGCTCGCCGCCACGCTCGGCCAGCTCGGCCGCGACCACCGCAAGCTGGGCGTGCGCCCGGTCCACTACGAGGCCTTCGAGGAGGCGCTCTGCCAGGCGCTGCGGCTCCGGGCGGGCGCGCACTGGACCGACGAACTGGAGGCCGCCTGGGTGCGGATGCTGCGCTTCGCCGTCCGCTCCATGGTGGCGGGCGCGGAGTCGGCGCTCACCGAACCCCCGTACTGGCACGCCACCGTCGTCGGCCACGAGCGCCGCCGCGCCGACCTCGCCGTGCTCCGGGTGCGCACCGGCGAGCCGTACCCGTACCGGGCCGGGCAGTACGGCACCGTCGAGCACCCGATGCTGCCGCACACCTGGCGGCAGTACTCGATGGGCTGCGCGCCGCGCGCCGACAACGAGCTGGAGTTCCACGTCCGCCGCACCGGGCCGGGCGGGGTGAGCGAGGCGCTGGTCGAGCACACCGCCGTCGGCGAGCGGCTGCGGCTCGGCCCGCCGCGCGGCACGCTGATGCCCGAGGACGACACCCGGGACCTCCTGCTGGTGGCCGGCGGTACCGGGCTCGCCCCGATGAAGGCGATCGTCGAGCAGCTGGTGGAGCACCCCGCGCGCGGTCGCCGGGTCCACCTGTTCGTCGGCGCCCGCGCCCGGGCCGACCTCTACGACTGGCCGGCCCTCACCGAACTCGGCGGGCGCAAGCCCTGGTTGGAGCTGATCCCGGTCGCGGACGACACCGCCGACGGTCCGGCGGGCCCGGGCGGGCGGCTGGCCGAGGCGGTCAGCCGGGCCGGTGACTGGTCCGAGCACCTGGCCTGCGTCAGCGGCCCGGCGGGCCTGGTCGACGAGGTCCGCACCCGGCTGGCCGCCTCCGGTCTGCCGTCCACCCGGATCCACCACGACCCGGTGCTCAGCCGCCTCTGAGCCCCGGTCCGCCCGCCCCCGCCACCGGTGGCAGTACGCCCACCGGCAGCAGTACGCCTACCGGTAGCAGTACGAGTCCGAGGAGGCGTCCCCGCCCGCCAGGTGCGTCTGGTGCACCCGCAGCCCCCGGAAGTCCTCACCGTGCGGGAAGAACCGCGGGTCCACGGTGAGCCCGCCCAGCTCCGGGTCGGCGTCCAGCTTGACGATCCACGGCTCGACGCCGTCCGGGTAGAACTGGTCGTCCCACGCCCCGTACAGCGAGTTGGTGAGGTAGAGCCGCCGCCCGTCCCGGCTGATCTCGACCATCTGCGGGGCACCGCTCAACGGGCGGTCCGGCTCGGCCGGGTGCGGGGTGCGCGCCGTCACCCCGCCGAGCCGCACGGACCCGGTGAGGCGGGGGTGGAACGGGTCCGCCACGTCGTACTGCAGCAGCTCGCCGGTGCCCCAGGCGGAGACGTACAGCCAGCGGTCGTCCACCGACAGGTTGATGTCGGTGACCAGCGGCGGCACCGCGCCGAACGGCTGCAGGACGGGCGGCAGGTCCTCGGCCTTCGCCGGCTCGGCGGGGATCTCGATCACCTTGCGCGCGGTGAACGCCTCGCCGTCCCGGTACCAGAGCCAGACCGAGGCCGAGAGGTCCTCCACGTTGGTGACCACCCCGGCGAACCCCCACTCGGCCTGCGGGTCGTGGGCCGGGCGCAGCTCCAGCACCATCTGGTACTGGTCGCCCAGGTCGATCCGCTGCAGGTGCCGCCCCGAGTCCAGCTCCCAGAAGTGCAGCGCGTGCCCGTACTTGCGGCCCAGCAGCAGCTCCGGCACCACGCCGTCCTCGACCATCCACGGGGTGCCCCACTCGCTGGTGACGCCCACGTTGGTGCCCAGGTGCCACCACACGTCGTAGGAGAAGTGCTGCGGGCCGCGCTCGGTCTCCCAGGGGCGCAGCACGTCGAAGGTGGTGTGGTCGAGCAGGGCGACCCCGCCGGGGCCGTCGCCTCCGGCGGCCGCGCCCAGGCAGGACAGGAAGACGCCGTCCGGCCCGCAGTGCAGGGTGTGCGGGCGCGAGTACCCGGCTCGGGCCGCCAGCTCCTCCGCCGCCACCGTCTTCACCAGCCGCGGCCGGACCGGGTCCGGTCGGGTGTCCAGGACGTGCAGCTGCGAGGAGCGCAGGCCCGGCAGCAGCAGGTAGCGCCGCTCGGCGTCGTGGTGGCCGGCGTGCGCGAGCGCGCTGGAGCAGGCGTTCCAGCCGAAGTGGTGCAGCTCGTCGCCCACCCCGGGCATGTCGGTGAAGTTGAGCACGCGCCCGTAGCTCGCCGACGCCGGGTCGGTGTCGACGGTGATCAGCGCGTCCGGCCGCTGCGCCGAGCGGTCGAAGCCCGCCACGTAGGCGAGCTTCTCCGGCGGCGCGGCGATCGCCTCGGCGGGCGTGCGGTAGAGGGAGGGATCGCTGTGTCCGGGCTGCCGGTCGTCGTGCGGGCCGTGTCCATGCGGCATGCTGGCTCCTCAACTCGCCTGTTGGGCAAGGGAAGTGACAGGGGCCCGGGTAGCCTTCCACAGACTCGCGGGCGCACAGCAGGCGCACGGGGAGCGGGCGGGGGGCCGGGGGCGGCGCGCCCCCGGCCCCCCGCGGGGCGCGGACGGTTCAGCCCACCGCGATCGGGAAGTACGCCCCGATCCAGCGGTCGAGCTCGGCGAACACCTGGGCGCGGGCGGTCTCCCCGGACAGCACGAGGTCGTGCATGCCGCCCTTGATCCGCACGATCGTCACATGGCGGCCCAGGTGGGGGCCGGCGGCGGCGATGTCGTCGGCGCGCAGGACGGCGTCCGCGTGGTGCAGGGCGGCGTGCCAGCGGGTGGTGGAGATGGAGGCGGTGGAGGCCATCAGCAGCACCGGCACGTCGATCCCGAGCCCGCGCCGCAGCTCCCGGTGGCCGCGCTGGACGGCCGCCAGCCAGCCGGCGAACAGCGGCACGCCCTCGGCCGGCTTGAGGCTGAGGTCGAAGTCCCACTCGCCGCGGAAGTCGCGGTGCAGGCTGTGCACGTAGTGCGGGTTGAGCGCGGAGGGCAGCACCCGGGTGGGCGCGAAGCGGCCGAGCGCGTCCAGCGCCGGGGCGCCGAGGGTGCGTACGGCGGGCGCGGCCGGCATGGAGAGGAACGGGCTGTTGAGGAACAGGCCGTCGACCAGGCCCCGCCCGGTGCGGCGCCCGGCCCACAGCGCGGCGATCAGGCCGCCGGTGGAGTGGCCGTTGACCAGCAGCCGGGTGTGGCCGTCCTGCTGCCGGATGATCCGCACCGCCTCGTCCAGCTCCTCGTCGTACGTCGCGAGGTGGCGCACGAAGTTCGGCGAGTGGTGCGGGCGCAGCGAGCGGCCGTACTTGCGCAGGTCGAGCGCGTAGAAGGAGAAGCCGGCTGCGGCATAGTGGTCGGCGAGGTGGGTCTGGAACCAGTAGTCGTTGTAGCCGTGGATGTACAGGACGGCCCGGTCCGACCCGGGGACCAGCCGGCGGACCAGGGTCGCCGAGACCTCGCCCTCCTCGTCCGGCCGCAGCGGCAGCTCGGCCGCCTCGTAGGGGGCACCCAGGATGTCTTCGCGGAACTCCATGGCCGCACGCACCCGCTCTCTGCTCGGAATCTCGGGGAACCACGACGATACCGGCCGGTAGCCTCCGGCGTGACGGCGACGCGGGCCGGGCCCCTATGCTGCGGACATGCCCGAGATGCCCGAACCTCCCGACTCGCCCCCGGCCGACGACCCCGTGCCGGTCGCGCGGCGCACCGACCTCGGGCAGGCCAAGCTCCTGCCCGACGTCGACAGCGACGGCGGCTGGCTGCTGACCCTCGACGACACCCCGCAGTCCTACGTCGACCTCGGCGACCCGACCCACCTGGAGTTCGAGTACACCCAGCGCCTCGGCCACCTCGTCGACGCGCTCGCCGAGCCGGGCCGCCCGCTGGACGCCCTCCACCTGGGCGGCGGCGCGCTCACCCTGCCCCGCTACCTGGCCGCCACCCGCCCCGGCTCGCGCCAGCACGTGGTGGAGGTGGACGGCCCGCTGCTCGCCCTCGTCGAGCAGCACCTCCCGTGGCGCGGGCCCGGCGTCGACATCACCGCCGGGGTCGGGGACGCCCGCGCCGCCCTCGACGCGAGGGCGCGGTCCGCACCCGGCACGCTGGACCTCGTCGTCGCGGACGTCTTCCACGGCTCGCGCACCCCCGGCCACCTCACCTCGGTGGAGTTCCTGCGGCTGGCGGCGGCCGCGCTGCGCCCCGGCGGCTGCTACGCGGCGAACCTCGCCGACGGCCCGCCGCTCGCCTTCGCCCGCGCCCAGGCGGCGACGCTGCGCGCCGTCTTCCCGCAGACCTGCCTGATCGCCGAGCCCGCGGTGCTGCGCGGGCGGCGGTACGGCAACATCCTGCTGGTCGGCTCGGCCGGGCCGCTGCCGCTCGCGGACCTCGCCCGCCGGCTGGCCGGGGACATCTTTCCGGCCCGGCTCACCGAGGGCGCCGGCCTCGCGGACTTCGCCGGCCGCACGGCTCCGGTCACCGACGCGACCGCCACCGACTCCCCTCCGCCGCCGGACGGGGCGTTCAGCGTGGGCTGAGCGCCCCGTCCGCACACGTCGGCCGAGCGCTTCGGCCGGGCGCCCCGGCGCGCCGAGGCCGCGCGCACCCCGGTTCGCACGCCCCGCGGTGTCAGAATCGGCGGGTCCGCGCTGGGGCGCCCACGGGGCACACCCGCCACACCGGAGGAAGCGAGCGAGCGATGAGCAGCGTGGAGCGGACCGACCTGTCGGGGGTGCCCGAGACGGCGCTGTGGACCCTCTGGCAGCGGTCCGTCGAAGCCCGCCGGCCGGACGGCCTGCTCCACGACCCCAAGGCCGTCGAACTCGTCGAGCGGATCGACTACCCCTTCGAGGAGCGGTTCGGCACCATCGGCCCGCACTCCCAGCTGCAGGCGCTACGGGTGGGCTGCTTCGACCGCGAGGTGGCGGACTTCCTGGCCCGCGAGCCGCGCGGCACGGTGGTCTGCCTGGGCGAGGGCCTGGAGACGCAGTACTGGCGGATCGACAACGGCCGCGCCCAGTGGCTCACCGTCGACCTCCCCGAAATGATCGCCCTGCGTGAGCACCTCCTCCCGCCCGGCCCACGCCAGCGCTACCTGCCCGCCGACGCCACCGACCTGGCCGCCTGGTCCGAGGAGGTGGACCGCGCCCGCGCAGTTCTGGTCACTACGCAGGGCCTGTGCATGTACCTCCCCCCGGCCCAGGTGAAAGCCCTGATCGCGGGCTGCGCGGACCGGTTCCCCGGCGGCTCGATGATCGTGGACGCCGTACCGCGGTGGTTCGCACGGCTCGCCACGAGCGGGAGGATGCGTACTGCCGCCTACCAGGTGCCCGCCATGCCCTGGGCGATGGACGCCGGCGAACGCGACAAGCTCCGCACCGCGAGCCCGGCGGTGACGGCCGTCCGCGACGTCCGCCCGACGGGCGGACGCGGTCTGCTGGGCGCCCTCCTGCCCCTGGCCCTGACCGCCCCGTGGCTGGCCGCCCACCGTCCCTCGGTCACGGTCCTGAACTTCGCCGAAGGCCCCGAACCGGCGTAGTCGAGCGGATATGCCCACCTGGTGGAGTGCCGCGTCGGCTGGAAGGCCAGAGTCGAAGACGTTGTTCACGCTGGCACCGGGCCGGTGGGCCTACACGGAATCGACGGCCGGGCCGAACCTGACCGTCACATGGGGATTGGTCTCTCGCCAGCCTGCGCAGGAGAGAGAGGCACCGTGCCCTGTACTTTGGCGTCCACCCAGCCGCCGCCTGGGTCAGGTTCACCTGCGAACACGGCCGTTGGCCGGGTCGTTCCTGGCATGACCTGGTGCTTTGAGATGAGGACCCATGAATCGGCGATGGAGATTCCAGCCGCCCTCGGAGGCTCGGTCGAGGAGACGGTGGGGCAGAAGTTTCGAGTGATCACGGACCGGAAGGCCCTCTCGGTCATCGTCGACGGGCCGGAGGCAATTTCCTCCCGAATGGTTCGGCGAGGCGCTCACGGGATTGACCACATCTGTGACGGCGAACGTTTCGTTGACCCCGCGGGGCGGGCCGCCACCGTATGCGGTTGCCCGTCGGCCTGGGAGGCGAGGCGGGTTGCCGCGATGGTGGGGCTGCCATCGGAACTCAGGGTCAGCTACCGGAGGCTGGTGATGGCTCCGGAGGCGGTAGCACCGTGCGGTGAGCAATGGGCGGCCTGGTCTGCTCGATCTGCGGCCGACCTCACCAACAGGGAGATCGGAGAACGGCCGTTCCTCTCGCCGTGCATGGTCTCCACCCACCTCCGTCAGCGCTTCCCGAAGCTCGGGGCGGCTTCCCGAGGCGCCCTGCGCGACGCGCACGACCGGAAAGAGGCGCCGGGGGTCGGCCGAACCACGTCAAGTGACGGAAGCGACCGCCCGCGGAGCGTTCCCACGGTGTGGCTGGCACACCGTTGCCGGCCCACCGTCATGTCCTCGGCGCAGACAGGGGAACCCGAAGTCGGCGGCCGCATCGGACCGGGAACCGGAGCCACACCGCGGGCCCATCCCGTCGCCGTCGAACTGATCGACCGCACCCTCGCCCGGCCCGACGGCTACACCGCCCGCGACCTGCTCGCCCACCCCGGCTGCACCAGCCTCCTCAGTGCGCACCAGCACGACCGGCTGATCCGGCAGATCACCGCGTGCGGGCTCGGCGAAGGCACCCTCCCCGACCCGCCGCGCGAAGAACTGGAGACCGCGCTCGACACCACCGAAAAGATCATTGACGACCTGGCCGGCGGCTGACGGCGGCAAGACCCCGAAGTCAGCCGCGCTGCCACCGAGTCGGTCCGGTGTGGCCTGGGAATCGAAAGGAGCGGGGCTCGCCGGGAACCGTCAGATTACGAATCGGCTTGATCGCCCCATTCGAACAGCGACAGGATCCTCACCCATGGAAGAGACCTGGGAAATCGTCAGCTCCCTTGCAGGCAGGCTCGATAGCCACTTCGACCGCAGTGACGAGCTCCGCTGGACCGTCCAGGCCCTCAAGCTCCAGGAAGAGGCCGGGGAAGTCGCGGAAGCCGTCATCGGGGCACTCGGCGCCAACCCCCGCAAGGGCTTCTCCCACGACTGGGACGACGTGCGCAAGGAAACCTGCGACGTGGCGCTGTCCGCCCTCGTGATGCTCGCCCGGATGGGCGGCGACCCCCGCCGCTTCTTCGACGAACACCTGCGCTCGGTCGCCGCCCGCGACACGAGTGACAGTGCCCCGGCCTGAGCCCCCGTCCGCAGCCCGGGGACGGGAGTTCGCCCCCGTCCCCGGGCTCCACGCCGCGCCCACCCGCTGACGGAAGGACCGGATGAGCAGTAGGCCGAAAACCGCCGAGGAGGTCTCCGACAGCGAGCAGCTGCTGTTCGGGGGCCGATGAAGTACGACTACGGCTGGGCCAAGCACGAGACGGCCAGTGGGGAGGTGACGTTCTTGGCGGTGGCCCGGCAGATGCCGCGGTTCCTCGATCCCGCTCGCCGCCGCCGGCACGGCGGTGGTGGCCATCCGGACCGGATCGGTGGTGTCCAGTTCTCCGGCAGGCAGTGGCAGAAGGTCGCCCTGGCCCGCATTCGCCCGCGCCTGACCACACCCGACACCGCCAACCGCCTGCCTGCGCTGGTCGTCGTCGACGAACCCACCTCCGCCCTCGACCCGCAGGCAGAGGTCGAAGCGTTCGAGCGGACCCGCCAGCTCACCGACCTGGGTACCACCGTCATTCTGATCACCCACCGCCTCGGCGCAACGGCGAAGGCCGACCAGATGAGGTATGTGCCGGGGCGGTTCTGGCGGTGGCCGGGTGCGGGCGCGCTGCCGCGTCGGCGAGTGCCCGCGTGACCATACGGCACCGGTCCGTACCGCTGGGCCCGGGTACGCGGTCCGGGCCCGCGATGATGAACGGCTCCGACAGCGTCGGCCGCCGCAGAGCCGCTACCCGGTCGGCCGGCAACGATGCGGGGAACCATTGCCTGCCGAGCGGGGCCGCGGCCGCGCCGGCAGGAGGAGAATGGGAGGCCCCCATCCCCGGTCGGTCGACCAGGCCGACCGGGACGTCGTCTTGCCCACGGCAGTCAGGCGTCGGCGCTCGGGACCTTCAGGGGGTCCCGGGTGGCGGCCTCCTTCGCTTCCTGGAGCCGTTCGCCGAGTTCGACCAGGCGGTTGCGGCCCATGGCCTTGCGGACCTCGGGGAACCAGTCCTTCTCCTCCTCCTCGACGTGGTGGCGCACGTTCTCCATCAGCACGGTCATCTTGGCGTCGAACCGCTCGTCCTTCGGATCCATGGCGGCCAGCTCGGACAGCATCCACACCACGACGTGGTGCTCCTCGATGCTTTCCAGGACGTGGTCCTTGGTGTCCGGGGCGGCCTCGCGGGCGGCCGGGTAGAAGACCCGTTCCTCGATGACGGCGTGGACGGTGAGCTCCTCGATCACCTGGTCGACGATCTTCCGCTTCTCCGCGTACGCGTGGTCGCCGGCCTTCTCGAAGGCCTTGAAGAGCTTCTCCACGGTCTTGTGGTCGTCCTTGAGCAACACGATCGCGTCCATACGGTCCTCCGGTGAGGTGGGCAACGGGTGGGTCGGTGTGTGGGGCACGCGTACCCGCGATCGGTCGGCTCACCCCGCCCGCCCGGCCGGGCCACCCGGGTGCAGCAGTCCGCCGCGCCACGGTCCGGCCCGGGCGCCAGGATCGAGCGGGATGGGTTGGGGCGAAGGCCGACGGGTAGCCGCGACCGTGATGCACGTCCCTCCGGAGACCGGAAAGGCCGTAGTCCTGTGATGAGCGATCAGCCGACCGCGTCCCAACCGGCGCGCCGACGGCCGGAGCCGCCGATGCCGCAGCAGTCCCAGCAACACCCGGGACGCGGTGAGGCCATGGAGCCGGTACCCGATCACGGGGAGGACAGCTACCGGGGGTCGGGCCGGCTCGCGGGTCGGGTTGCCCTGATCACGGGCGGTGACTCCGGGATCGGGCGGGCCGTGGCCCTGGCGTTCGCCCGGGAGGGCGCCGATGTGGCGTTCTGTCACCTGCCCGCCGAGCAGCAGGACGCCGACGCGACGGTCCGTCTGGTCGAGGAGGCCGGTCGTCGTGCGGTGGTTGTCGCCGGTGACATCCGCGAGGAGGGGTTCTGCGCGGACCTCGTACAGCGGTGTGTCCGGGAACTGGGCGGCCTGGACGTCCTGGTGAACAACGCGGCCTACCAGATGTCCCAGCCGGACGGCCTGGCCGCGATCAGCAGCGACCAGTTCGACCGCGTGATGAAGACCAATCTGTACGGCATGTTCTGGCTCACCCAGGCGGCACTTCCGCACCTGCGGGAGGGCGCGTCGGTCGTCAACACCGCCTCGGTGCAGGCGTACAAGCCCAGCCCGCACCTGCTCGACTACGCGATGACCAAGGCCGCGATCGTCGCGTTCACCCAGGGCCTGGCCGTGCAGCTCGCCCCCGACGGTATCCGGGTCAACGCCGTCGCCCCCGGTCCGGTGTGGACGCCCCTGATCCCGGCCACCATGGACGAGGACAAGGTCGCGCGCTTTGGTGAGCAGTCCCCGATGGGGCGTGCCGCGCAGCCCGCCGAGATGGCTCCCGCCTATGTCTTCCTCGCGTCCCCCGAGGCCTCCTACATCACCGGTGAGATCGTCAACGCCACCGGCGGCATCCCCCTGCCCTGAGCCCCGGCCCCCTCGACGGTGAGGCGCGGGAGCGGCCCCCGGCCGAGAGGCTCCGTGTTGTGTCGCCGTTCGGAGAGGCCGCGCCCGTCGCGATATGCGTTCGTATGGAACCCACAGACCCACATCCCCCGCTCCCGGCGAGGACCGCGCCGCCGGGCACCCCATCCGCATCGGAGGAACCATGTCCAAGCCCGGACCGGTGAAGAAGATCATCGACGCAGTTTCCGAAGCGGTGCGTGACGACGAGCGGCCGACCGTGGAGGTGCCCGGCGCTCCCGGCGTCCAGCCGCCGCCGCTCGCGGAGCCCACCGAGCCGAGGGCGCCGCTGCCGTCGAAGCCGGACCAGCGGGCGCCCGCTTCGCAGTCCCCGACCGGCCGGGAGACCGGCGCTCCTGCGGACGCTGCCGCGCAGAACGGCGGCTACCTGACGACTGCGAACGGTACGCGGCTGCCGGATTCCGACCACTCGCTGAAGGCCGGGCCGCGCGGTCCGGTGCTGCTGCAGGACCACCACCTGCGCGAGAAGATCACGCACTTCGACCACGAGCGGATCCCCGAGCGCGTGGTCCACGCCCGGGGCGCCGCCGCGCACGGGATCTTCCGCGGGTACGGCACCGCCGCCGGCGTCAGCCGAAGGCCGGCGTGCACTCCCTGGTCTGGGAGGAGGCGCAGCTGATCAACGGCATGGACCCGGACTTCCACCGCCGCGACCTCGCGGACGCCATCGAGACCGGGAACTTCCCGCAGTGGGAACTCGGCGTCCAGACCTTCCCCGACACTCCCGAGCAGACCTTCGAAGGCATCGATCTGCTCGACCCGACGAAGTTCGTCCCGGAGGAGCTCGCACCGGTGCGGCCGATCGGGCTGATGACCCTGAACGCGAACCCGACGAACTTCTTCGCCGAGACCGAGCAGGTCGCCTTCCACCCCGGGCACCTCGTGCCCGGCATCGACGTCACCGACGACCCGCTGCTCGCCGGGCGCCTGTTCTCCTACCTCGACACGCAGATCACCCGCCTCGGCGGCCCCAACTTCGCGCAGATCCCGATCAACCGCACCCACGCCCCGGTGAACGACATGCTCCGCGACGGCTTCCACCAGGACGCCGTCCACAGCGGCGTCGCCCCCTACGAGCCGAACTCCCTCGACGGCGGCTGCCCGTTCTTCGCCGGTGCCGCCGAGCACGCCTTCATCGAACACCCCACCCCGATCGCAGCCGCAGCCAAGGTCCGCGAAGCGCCTGCTTCGTTCGCCGACCACTTCAGCCAGCCGCGGCTGTTCTGGCTGAGCATGAGCCCGGTCGAGCGCGAACACATCATCGCCGCCTACACCTTCGAGCTGTCGAAGGTCCACGAGTCGGCCATCAGGGAGCGGGTCCTGACCGTCCTCGCCGGAGTCGACGAGGTGCTCTGCGCGGAGGTCGCCGCAGGCCTCGGGCTGCCCGCGCCCCGGGCGGTCACCGTCCATGCCGAGGTCGCGCCCAGCGCGGCGCTGTCACAGGTCGGACGGCGCTGGCCGGCCACCGGCCGGGTCCTCGGCATCCTCACCCGTGCCACCAGCGACCCCGCCGTCGTCCGGCAGCTGCGGGAGGCCGCCCTCGACGCCGGACTGCTCCCGCTGATCATCGCCCCCACCGGTGCCCCCCTGGCCGGCGGCCTCGCCGTGCAGAGGACCTACGCCGCGGCCCGGTCCGTCGAGTTCGACGCGCTCCTGGTGGCCGGCGCACCCGCGCCGGGCGCGGACGACCGAGGGGCACGTGATGCCAAGTCCGGCGCCGTCGCGGGCGGGCAGTCCACGCTGGACTCCCGCGCCGTCCTGCTCGTCAACGAGGCCTGGCGGCACGCCAAGCCGATCGCCGGCCTCGCCGACTCCCGCGCCCTGTGGGCAGCCGCGGGAGTCGACCCACAGGCACCCGGCGTGATCACCGCCACGGAAGACACCGACGCCGTCCCCCAGCTCGTGGACCTGCTCGGCACCCACCGCGTCTGGGAGCGGTTTCCGGCGTAGGCCTGATGTCCGTCGACGTGCCCCGCGTGCGCGCTGAAGCACCACCCGCGCGGGCGGGCACGTCGCGCCCGGGCGCCCCCCCCGGACGAGCGGGTCAGGAACAGGAGAACAGGCGGCTGGGCCCCAGGCCGCCTCCCCGGCGGCGGCCCCGGTGCGCAGGCGTCCATCGGCCGTGTGCGCAACGATGGACAGTGACAGCCCCGTCGGGGCTGTCACTCAGCAGTCCCAGGTCTTCGGAGGACAGGCGATGACTGCGCAGCTGCGGACGGATCCGCTGAACGTCTACCTGAACGACCATCTCACGGGCGCCTTCGGCGGAAGCGCGCTCGCCCGCCGCATGGCCGACACCCATCCCCACCGTGCGCGCGCCTCCGCGCTGCGCCAGCTGGCCCTAGACGTGGAGCAGGACCGGGACGACCTCGTACGGATCATGAACCGGCTGGGCGTACCGGTCCGGCACTACCGCACCTGGCTGGGCGTGGCCGGCGAACGGCTCGCGCGTCTCAAGCCGAACGGCACGCTGGTGCGCCGATCCCCGTTGAGCGATCTGATCGAGCTGGAGACGATGCGCGTCGGCGTCGAGGGCAAGGCCGCGCTGTGGCGGGCGTTGCGTGCCATCGCCGACCAGGACGCACGCCTGGACCCGGACGACCTGGACCGCCTCGCACAGCGGGCCGACGAACAGGCCCGTCTGCTGAACGGATGGCATCACGAGGTCAGCGTCAACGTCCTCGCCCCGCACGGCGCCGGGTACCACCGCTCCGCGCCCACCGGGTGAGGCCGACGACGAGCACCGTACGGGGGCGGAGTGGCAGCTGCCGCCGTCCCCGACGGCCGCCGCGCTCGCCCAGCAGTCCACGGCCCTGCTGCCCAGCGCACTGGCCGCCAGGATCATGCAACACGTGGGGGTCGACCGCCTCCACGCCCTCTGCCTCGCCATCGACATCGACATCGTCCGACGGAGCGGGACCATCTCGCTGTCCGGCGAGTACGGCGGCATGACCGACCCGCTTCCCCTGCTCACCGTCGTCGACCGTCGTGCACCCCTCACGCCTTCCGTGCCGGGAGGGCAGCCCTGTGTCCCGGGCCTGCAGGGGCGAAACCCGGGCCGCAGGCCGGCGGTCCGGGTCGCACGCCCGCCGTGCACAGGTCGCGCGGGCCGTCGCGGTGAGGCCACGTCCGCCGCGGCGCGTGGCGGCACCCGCCCCGGGTAGACGCGGTGCAGGCGGGACGACCCGGAGGAGAGCAGACACCATGACCGCCGGAACCACAGCAACAGCGCCGCTGCCGCCCGCGCCACCCCTTCCGGGGCGGCCACCGCCCCGGCCGGCACCGCTCATGCCCGACCTGCCGACTCCCAGAGGCTGTGAGACCCCGCCGACCAGGATCGCCGACGCGGCGGTGCCGGGCTCGCGCCGGCACCGCCGGTGAAGCGAAGCCGTTCTCGGGGACCGCTCGGCTGTGCTTTCCGAACCGCGAAGCGGCGGTGCGGTCCACATTGGAGATGATGACGATGGGCAAGATCTTGTACAAGCCGCTCGGCCTGCTGTTCGGCGCACTCGGCGGCGTCGTGGCCGGCGCCGTGTTCAAGCGCCTGTGGGCGGTCCTCGGCCATGAGGAGGAGGCGCCCCGGGCCACCGACGAGGACCGCAGCTGGAGAGAGGTGCTGCTCGCCGCCGCCCTGCAAGGGGTGGTCTTCGCTCTGGTCAAGGCGGCGATCGACCGCGGGGGCGCGGCCGGGGCCCGCCGGCTCACCGGCACTTGGCCCGACTGACCTCCGCCCGGCTCCCTACGCCCGGCGCCCGGTCCAGGCGCGTGGCCCGTGGCAGGCCACTCGTTCGGCCCTGTGACGGCCAGGCGTCAGTAGCGTGCGCGGCGCGTCGTGGTCGACTTTCCTTCGTGGTGTGCGGACGGAGCAGGAGGTGGGCGGGCCTTCAGGGGCGCTCGCCCCGGGCACGCGCCGGGAACTCGAGGACGGCAGCAGGACCGGCTGCGAACAGGCGATCGGTGACAGCGATCTGCCCGCGGCGACCGATGTCCGCCGGGTGCAACCCGCCCCGCCACGCCCCCCGCCTTGCTGAGAGCGCACAACGCCCGGACGACCCGCTGCAAGGGCTGAGGCTGCTCGGCCTCAAGACGTCGGACCTGTGCCGTGAGCGCCACCGTGTGAGGCTTCGTGCGCTCCCTGAACAACGCGAAGTCCGGGAGTGGAGGTGGTGGGGGCGTGGGCTCGGTCCGGTCAGGGGGAGACCGGTCCGGCCCACGCGGCGGGGTACACCTCATGACCCGGGCGGAACGGTACTGGACACCCCCGGGTGGGCACTCCAACGGGGCGATGAGCCGTCGTGTCGGACGGTGCCGGCGGTCGGAGGGCTGGGGTGCTCGTGTCCGGGGCGGCCTGCGGTGAGCACGGTGCCCCTCACCGCGGGCCGGTCTCGTCGGCCTGGCGGGTGGGTCAGGTGTCGGTGGCGGGTTCCTGTCCGGCGTCGCGGCGGAGCTGTTCGTTGATGCGCAGGGCTTCTTCGAGCTGGTCTTCGAGGATGATGATGCGGCAGGCGGCGTCGATGGGGGTGCCCTGGTCGACGAGGTCGCGGGCGCGCATGGCGATCCGTAGTTGGTAACGGGAGAAGCGGCGGTGCCCGCCCTCGGAGCGCAGGGGTGTGATGAGGCCCTGGTCGCCGAGGGCGCGTAGGAAGCCGGGGGTGGTGCCGGTCATCTCGGCGGCGCGGCCCATGGTGTAGGCGGGGTAGTCGTCGTCGTCGAGGGAGTCGGGGGTGTGCGGTCGAATGGTTGCCGTGGTCACTGCACCTCTTCTTGCTGTTGTGTCCGGGGACGCGCTGAGGGGCCCCGGGGCCATAGCGGCTCCCGGGGCCCCGAAGGGTTTTACACCATCTACCGGCTCTGGGGCCGGGTTCCTTATGTCCGCACAGCCCCGTGGGAGGGGGCGTGCGGGGATCGCGTATGCGTGACCGGAAACCACCGTCCTTGCCTTGGGGTCTACGGAGTCCGCCCGGGCTGATTCCTCGCGGGCCGGGCGATCCTGATGGCGCGCTGTCCCTCCATTCATCCTCTGTACTGGCCGGTTACTGCGAACTGCTTGGTCGTGCCAACTACCCGGTACTGCTGTGGCGGTCCCTGGCGGTCCCGCCGACTCCGGCAGCCAGCCCCGTCGCCCGTCCTGCTCAACCTGCTCGGCTTGGAACCCCGCTGCCGGACTCCCGGCACGCGCGCCCGCAGTCTGGGGGCGCCTTCACCGGGATACCGCGTACTGCGACTGCCGGTACCACTCGACTCAGCTTCACCTACGGGTACTGCTCCTGCTGAACCGCGGTACCGCTCGATGGCGGCCCCTGATGCCTGCGGGCCGCCCGGCCCGGCCACCGGCCCTGTCGCCTTACTGCACCAACCCTGGCTTCAGGACCCTGCAACCGTGCCGACCTGCGCACTTCTGTACTGCTGCCCGCCAGTTCATGTCTGGCGGGTACCGATCGACTGCTGTCTACGAGAGAAACACTAACCGCGGTGCACGGCAATGTCTACTCCGGCGGGCATAGATTTTCCGGTGTCGGTCGGGGAGGTAGTCTGCGCCCGCACGCGGTGGAGCGGCCGGTGGCCGCAGCCGCACCAGGACGGAGGGCGCCGCGTCCGGCGGCCAGGACCGCGAGTGAAAGGGAGGAGAGCGGTGGAAGGGCAAGGCCGCGCGGCGGCGCGCACCCCCGACCCCCATACCCAGGCGTCGCTGACCGCGGCCATCGCCGAGGCGGTACGAGACCGGGACGAGCGGGTCCTGCGCCGACTGCTGGCACGTTTCGCCGAACAGGCCGCCCTCGCGGACCTGCCCGCCCTGCGGGACGCCCTCGACGCCACCGGTCAGCGTGGCGACCGCCCCGCGCGCGCATGCCCACCCGGGGCCGGCTCCGAACCGTGACCAGCGGCACGCGCGCGGTGGCCCAAAGCGCGTCCGTGCTCGTATACGCCCCTGGCATGCGCCCTGCGAGTGCGGCCTGAGGTGCGGCATCTGCTCTGCGGGACTGGAGAGTTGGGGAACCGTATGGAGGGCAACGAACTGAAGGACCTGGGAGAGGTGTTCCGGCAGCTTGCCCAGCGATCGAATGTCGCAGTCCATTCCAGCGCCAAGCTGCTCGGTGAGGTGGAGGCGGTCGCGGCGAAGGACGACGAGGAGCGGGCGGCGAAGGAACTCGATGCACTGCGCCGCAAGCCCGGCCTCCAGCCCGTCCCGGTCAAGGAGCTCGGCGACGGGGTCCAGCTGACGCCGTGGGAGGTGTTGCACACCCTCGGGCGGGCGATCGCGCTTTCGCGGCGTGGCGCCGGCCGCGGGCTCGCGGAGCACTGGGGCCGCCTCACGTGCAGCCAGGCCCTGGAGGGCGCTCTCGGCACCTTCATGGCGCTGTCGGCCGAGGGGCGCGACACCGCGGACCACTACAAGGCTCTCCAGTCCGACGAGCTCGGTGTCGGCTTCGCACTCGCCCTGGCCGAGTCCGTGCTGACCAGGCGCTATCCGGATCACAGCGTGTCCATCGTTCCCGCCGACACCGCACTTCGGGCCGGATTCGCCGTGACCGGAAGGGACGCCGGGACATCCGTCGGCTACCGCCACCGGCCGCAGTACTTCGCCGAAGTGTGGAAGCCCGGCCAGCCGTCGCGGGTCTTCCCGATCGTCTGCAAAGGTGACCACAGCGGCGCCTCCGCCTCCCACACCCAACTGGCCTCCGCGTCGGTCCATGCCGACGCCGTGCACATCGGGGGGTGGACCGACACACCCGCCCTGATCTTCAGCACGGAACTGCCCGTCGACGGGTCGATGACCGTCCATGCCCTCCAGCCGCGGGGCAACGGCGGCAAGCTCACCCATCCCGGAAGTTGAGGCGAGCTCGACCGCGACCCGCGCCCGAAGGATGGCCAGGCCCGGGTTCTCCGGGTCCTCGCGCCCCCGGTCGGCGAGCACGGTGGACCGGGCAGCCACCCAGTGCCAGCACCTGCGTACGAGAGGTGCGACGCTCCCAGGCATCGCCAATTGCCGCCAGCAACCGGCCGGTCGACCACCAGCGCCCCACCCGCAGGTCGTCCACCGCAGCCCGCAGCGCATCTTCCAAGCCAGCAGGGTGATACAGCGGCCGGGTCGACGCGGTGATCCTGGGGCCGCTCCTCCCGGCACTGGCAACCTGCTCCGCGCCAGCCTCCCGCGACTCGCCGTCGCGGCCAGCCGGGTGCTGTACCAATTGGCTCGGCTGCGGGGCGGATGCGGTGTTCAACGGCCTACCTCCCTCGTGGAAGCGGTCGATTCCGGCGTTACGGCAGGAACAGGCCCGGCTGGCTGGCATGTCGAGGTCCCGACAGACGTGATCGCTTTCAGCCGCGGCAACTGCCTGCCGCAGCAGGCGGACCGCTGCGGGACATTCTTCAACCGGCCGACGCCGCTGCGCTGAGTACTGGCCGTCGGCCTGCCGGCCGGCGCCGTCGCCACCGGCTGGACGATCACCGCGGCCTCGCCCTGCTCGCGCCGGTGCTGCTGCGGCCCGCCGCCGGCCCGCCGATCGTCCGCCAGAACACCTCAACGCCAGGCGCCGAACCGCCGCCACCGTCACCCCGGGGGTGGTGGCGGCGAGGCTGGTCGCGGCCGTGATGAGCATGCGGGGCGCCGGCGACCAGGCCCGGGCGCGGACCCACGCCGCCGCGGTGGTCCCCCCGAGGACGGGGGCTGCTGGACCGCCCGACCGTCGCCGCGCTCGCGGGCTCGCCGACCGGGCCGGGCGACGACTTCCCGGTCGTCGACGAGCATGCCGCCCGCAGTGACGATCAGTAGCCGGTGCGGCGGGGCGGGGCCGTCAGGCTTGCGCCTGCCGCCAGTTCGTGATCCGCGCGGATCCGCGCAGGTCCGCGCCGCGGTGGGTGAGCAGGGCCATGTCCTCGGGCAGGGGCGCGCCGGTGACGGGCCAGTAGATGCGCCGGGGGGAGCGCCGCAGCGGCCAGTCGCGGGGGCTGATGATCCGCCAGCGGGTCAGCGTCCCGATGAAGAACGGGTCGGCGGCGATCCAGTGCCCGCCCACCCTGAGCTCGATCCACATGTGGCGCAGCGGGAGCGGGGCGGCCATCACGAAACCGCTGGCGATCCGGCACTCGACGGCGGACCTCCGGGCGTGGTCGAGGAGCAGCCGGTTGGCCAGGCGGCAGTCCGCCAGGCCGGTTTCGGTGGCGAAGCCGAGGTCGCCTGCGAGGTCGGTGGGGATGAGGTGGAAGGTCAGCCGCGCAGCGGATTCGAAGAGCGGGAGCAGCGAGTCGTCGAAGTGGTACTCGTCGGCCGGCAGCGTGACTCGCCGCACGAAGGCCCCCGGTGACGTCCGGTGGAGGCCGTCCGCCTCCCCGGGCGCGGGGAGGAGCAGCCGGCCGGGGCCGAACTCGCAGTCGCCGGGGTGGCCCGGATCCGGGCAACGGGCCGTCACTTGGAGGTGGTACGCGTCGTCGAACCGGCCGAGGTCCCGGTCGTAGGTGTGGCCCAGCGCCCGCATCAGCAGCCAGTTGGGCGCGTTGAGCTCCAGCGCGTTGGTCAGGTTCTCCAGGTCGAAGACGTCGAACCAGCGCTCCCCGTCCCGGTCGCGGTGCGGGAAGCCGAGTTCCAGCAGTTCGTCCAGCAGCGGCCGGGGGACCCGGTAGACCGTCAGCACCATGTCCGACGGGACCTCGAAGTTCCGGTACCGGTCCGGGATCCACCGGGTTCGCTCCACCACCTGGGCGGTCGTCTGGACCGTCACGGCCGCTCGTCCCCGACGGCCGGCGCGGCGTCCGCCGTCCCGTCGGTCAGCTTCCGGTGGCGCGCGTCGACCGCGTCGGCGAAGCCCGTCAGCAGGAGGCGGCCGAGGTCGGCCAGCGTCGGGTGGTCGAACACCACCACCGGTTCCACCTCCACGCCGTACGTGTCACCGATCCGGCCGGTCAGCTGGACCAGGGAGACGGAGTCGAAGCCCAGCTCCATCAGGTCGGCCGACAGGTCGACGTCGGCGGGGTCGATCAGCAGGAAGCCGCAGGCCGCGAGCCGCAGGTCGCTCTCGACCAGCGCACGGCGGCCGTCGGTTCCGGCCCGGCCGTCGGTCCCGCCCGGCCCGCCCGGCCCGCTCGGCGTGGTGCGGGCGGGCGGCACCGTCGCCGCCGGGGCGGCGGGCTGGAGATCGGTGGTCCGTGCGGGCTCCCGGGCGGCCTGGACCCAGTAGTGCACCGGCTCGAACGGGTAGGGGGGAAGCTCGACCCGGGCGGGCGGGCGGCCGGCCCAGAGCCGGGACCAGTCGATCGGGGTGCCGTCCACCCACAGGTCCGCGAGCCTGCCGAGCCGGCGCTTCGCCAGCAGGGAGTCGACGTACGCCTGCCCGTCCTCGTCGTCCAGCAGCTCGCCGGGGGCGCGGTCCGGGTGCAGACGGCCGGTGCGGACCGAGGGGGTCCGGTCACCGTCGGCGAAGGCGGTCAGGGCTGCTCGGACCGAGGCCGTGTCGGCGGCGGTCACGGCCAGTCGCACCGGGAGCTCCCGGCGTCCCGTCTGGGTGCTGTGCGCCAGCGCCGCAAGGTCGTCCGGCTGGCCGGGATCCGCCAGCTGCCGGGCTAACGCGGCTGCCAGGTGCCGTAGTTGGGGTTCTGTGCGGGCGGAGAGCAATACCAGGTGAGCCGACTCGGCGGGCTCGGCCGGCTCGCCCGTCGGATCCGGGGGTACGGACTGGTACTCCTCCACGACCAGATGGACGTTGGCGCCACCTGCGCCGAAGGAGCTGACACCGGCCCGCCGCGGGCCGTCGGCCGGCCAGTCCTCCAGGGCGCGCGGGAAGCGCAGCGCCGAGGATTCGACGATCTTCGGGTTGAGGGTCGCCACCTGTGCGTTCGGGGCGATCTGGCGATGCTTCAGCTGTAGCAGGACCTTCGTCAGGCCGGCGATGCCGGCGGCTCCCTCAAGGTGCCCGATGTTGGCCTTGATCGAGCCGACGGCGCACGGGGCCCGCGGTGCCCGGTCCGGGGCGAGCGCCCGGACCAGCCCGGCCGCCTCCAGCGGGTCGCCCAACCCGGTTCCGGTGCCGTGGGCTTCGACGTAGGAGACGGATCCCGGCGTGACCCCGGCCGCCCGCAGCGCGGCGGCCACCACCTCCGCCTGCCGGGCCGGGTTGGGCACCGCGTAGCCCGAGGTCCGGCCGGCCGCGTTGAGCGCGGTGCCCTTGATCACGCCCCAGATGCGGTCGCCGTCCGCCACTGCCGCGGCGAGGGGCTTGAGCAGCGCGGCTCCGACCCCCTCACCCGGCACGTATCCGTCGGCGGCCGCGTCGAAGACCTTGCAGGCCTCGTCGGAGGAGAGCATGCCCGCCGCGGCGAGGCCGGCCAGGTGCGCGGGGTGGAGGATCAGGTTCACCCCGCCGACGATCGCTGTGCGGCACTCCCCGCTGCGCAGGCTCTGCACCGCGAGGTGGACGGCGGTGAGCGAGGAGGAGCAGGCCGAGTCGACCGCGAAGCTCGGGCCGTGCAGGTCGAAGAAGTAGGAGACCCGGTTGGCGATCGACCACGGCGCGGAGTTGGCCCCGGTCAGTCGGCCGGACGGCCAGGCGGTGGCGCCGATCCGGCCGTAGGTGGCGTTCATCGTCCCGACGAAGACACCGGTCGAGGGCTCGTGCGTGGTCGGGCCCAACTGGCCGGCCTGCTCCAGGAGGTGGAAGCAGGTCTGGAGGAAGAGCCGCTCCTGGGGGTCCGTGTTCACCGCGTCGACCGGCAGGATGTTGAAGAACTCGGCGTCGAACTCGGCCACCCCGTCGATGAAGGCGCCCCAGCGCCCGCGGCTCGGGCCGGGCTGTCCGGGGTGCGGGTCGGCGAACTCGCGCCAGTCCCAGCGGTCCGCCGGCACCTCGCCGATACTGGACACGCCGTCGCGCAGGTTCCGCCAGAGCGTCTCCAGGTCGGACGCGCCCGGGTAGCGCCCGGTCACCGCGATCACCGCGATGTCGTCGGTGGACCCGGTGGACCCGGTGGACCCGGCGGACCCGGCGGACCCGGTCGCCGGGGCGTCCACGGCAACGGCCGGCTCCGGGCGCGGGTGGTCCGGCGTTCGGCTCGGTCCGGGCGGCGGTGGGAGCACTCGGCGCAGGCCGTCGGCGCGCTCGGCGAGGAGGTAGCGGGCCAGGTCGTCGACGGTCCGGTGCTCGAACATGAGGGTGGTCGGGATCTCGCCGAGGTCCTGGTCGAACCGCAGGGTGATGTTCAGCCGGGTGAGCGAGTCCATGTCCAGCTCCCGCAGTGCGTCGGGGCCGGTCAGGTCCGCCGCCGCGCCGCCGACGACGGCCGCCACGACCTCTCGCACGTACGACCGCACCGACGGGAGCGGCAGCGGCTGCCCGGGTTCGACCGGGTCGGCGGCTCGGGATTCGCGGGGCATGGTGGTCCTTTCCTCTCGGCACGGTCACGGCCCTGCCGGACACGGTGCGGGGCTCGGGTCAGCGCAGGGTGGACCGGATCGCGGCGAGTTCGTCGACGGTGCCGAGCACGGTCCGCCGCGGCACGCCGAAGTCGACCAGGCAGGCCACCTCGTCGGCGCCGGCGGCGAAGGCGCTGTGCAGGACCGTGAGCGCCTCCTCCCGGTCGCCGATCAGCGACCGGCCCCGCAGGTAGCGCTGCACCGCGAAGTCCAGGCCCTTGTCGACCGTCCGCTGGTCGCTGCGGGCCTCCTGCTGGCTCGCGTAGCCGGCCAGGTAGCGGCGGAGCGGCTGCTCGGCCTCGCTGCGGATCTGCTGCCCCGGGGTCCCGATGGCGGCGTGCGCCATCACCGACACCCGGCCCGTCCCGCCGTGGTGCTCCGCGAAGGCGGCACGGTAGCGCGCGATCCGCTCCGTGAGCTGGGTGGTGGTGAAAGCGCCGTAGCCGGTGAGGACTCCGGCGCCGATCCGGCCGGCGTACTCGAAGGTCCCGGGGCTGCCGGCGGCGGTGACCCAGTGGGGCAGCACGGCCTGGACCGGTCGCGGGTAGGAGCGCACGGCGTACCGTTCGCCGAGCGGGCCGGTGCGGAGCACCTCACCGCCGGCCCACAGCTCGCGCACGGTCCGCAGGTTCTCGTCGGCCAGCGCGGCCCGGTCCTGGTAGGCCTGCGGCGACAGCACGAAGTCCCGCGGGTTCCAGCCGGCGGCCGAGGCGATCTCCACCCGCCCGCCCGACAGGTTGTCCACCACCGCCCACTCCTCCGCCACTCGGAGCGGATCGTGCAGCGGGAGCACCACGCTGCCCGCGCGGATCCGGATCCGCCGGGTGGCCACCGCCACCGCGGCCGCCACCACGGACGGGTTCGGGTGGGCGCCGCCGAACGGCGTGAAGTGGCGCTCGGGGAGCCAGAGGAAGTCGAGCCCCGCGTCGTCGGCGGCCCGTGCCGCGTCGAGCAGCAGCCGGTAGCCCGCGGCGTCGTCGGCGGCGTCGTCCTGCAGGGCGGAGAAGAAGTACAGCCCCAGCGAGCGCTCGCCACGGTCCGCCGCCATCAGACCGCCCCGCCCGCGGCCTGCAGGTTCTGGCCGGACAGCCACCGTGCGTCGGGGCCGACCAGGAAGCCGACCACGTCGGCGATGTCCTGCGGCAGCCCGAGCCGGCCGAAGGCGCTCGCCCGGCGCCACTGCTGCAGTACCTCGGGGCGGACGCCGGCCGTCACCTCCGCGGTCTCCACGCCACCGGGCGACACGGTGTTGACGGTGATGCCGCGCCGGGCGAACTCCTTCGCCGCGACCCTGGTCAACTGGTCGAGTGCCGCCTTGCTCGCCGAGTAGGCGGCTTGCGACGGGTGCGCCAGCGCGGTGGCGGTGGAGGAGATGTTGACGATGCGCCCGCCGTCCCGGAGCCGGTGGGCGGCCTGCTGGATGGCCAGGAACGGAGCCTTGACGTTGAGTGCCATGATCCTGTCGAAGTCCTCCTCCGTGGTGTCGGCGAACTTGCCCCGGAGCATGGTGGCGGCGTTGTTCACCAGGATGTCGATCCCGCCGGTGAGTTCCTCGGCCTCGGCGAAGAGGCGCGCCACCGCGCCGGGCCGGGTCAGGTCGGCCCGCACGGGGTGGACCAGGCCGCCCGCTGCTGCCAGGCGGGCCGCCAACGCCGCGGCCGCGTCCGCGTCCTGGCGGAAGCCGACCACCACCACCGCGCCGTCACGGACCAGGCGCTCGACGATCCCGCGGCCGACACCGCGCGAACCACCGGTCACCAGGGCGGACTTGCCGGTCAGCGGCGCCGGCGCCGGGCGCTGCGCCCCCGGCCGGCCGGCCCCGGTCTCCTCGACGTCCTTCGCACCCGTCACCTGCTCCACCCTTCCGAGTCACCCGTGCGGCGCACCCCGGAGGCCGGCGGTCCGCCTGCCTCGGCGGCGCGTGCTGCGGGATGCGATTCGATTCCACGGGAATCCGGGAATCCGGCACGGGAATTCCGATTGCCCCGTTGTTGCGGCATTCCGGAAATTCCCCTTCGCGCGGCGCGCCCGGGGCCGGGGCCGGAAGTCACGATAGATGATCGGGGTCGTCCTGTCGATGGCCCGCATCGCGAGCCGTGCCGCGGGCCATTGGCCCGAAATGCCTGAAGCGGCTCGGCCGGCGGCCCCGAATCAATCCTTGCAATTCAGGACCGAACTGCTAATCTCGATCCCAACTTCGAGGAGAAGGGGGGTGGAAGAAATGTCCGTCGCACTCGTCGAGGAGACCCGGACGGCGCTGACCGTCGAGGAGATCGCGGACTTCGAGGCTTGGATCACTGAGCTGGAGGAGGCCGACGACCGCAAGTTCACCATGGGGAAGCCGTAGTGGTGACCGGCGAATTCCTTCGCCGGCGCTGACGCGTCCCACCGCCGGCCGTGCTTCCGTGACGGGAATCCCCGCGCGGAAGCACGGCCGGCGCGGCCCGGTGCACGGGCCCGGAGAGCAGAATTCCGCCGGAATATTCCGGGCGTCTGTCATCGACATCGGCGAGGCCTCGGAATTGACGAGGCCAAGGAATTCACGGGGCTCCGGCCAGGCTGCGCAGTGCGAGCCGGTCGATCTTTCCGCTGCCATTGGCCGGAAGGGAATCCAGCCGTACCCAGCGGCGCGGGACGAATGCCGCGGGCAGGGCGGCGCGCAGGGCGTCGGACGCCGTGTCGCGCGAAACCCCCGGTGCCGCGACGAAGAACGCGACGAGCCCCGCCGTACCGTCCTGGACCTCCGCCAGGACGGCGCACCCGAGCACGCCGGGGAGGGCCGAGAGGGCCGCCTCGACCTCGTCCAGTTCGATCCGGACCCCGCCGATCTTGACCTGCCGGTCGGTCCGGCCGAGGCAGTGGGCGATCCCGTCGGCGAACCGCGCGAGGTCGCCGGTGCGGTAGAGCCGCCCGGTGCGCGAGGCCGGGTCGAACCCGTCGGCGTAGAAGGCCGCCGCGGTGCGCTCCGGATCGTGCAGGTAGCCCGCGCTGACGGCGTCGCCGCCGACCCAGAGCTCGCCCGCCTCGCCGGGTTCCGCGGCGCGCCACGCGCCGTCCTCGTGGACCAGGAGGTAGAGGACGACGCCGGGAGCCGGTCGCCCCACCGGCAGCAGCGGTGCGGCCAGGTCGTCGGCGGTGATCCGGTGGAGCACCACGTCGTCCGAACACTCCGTCGCCCCGTAGGCGTTGAAGAGCTCGACGTGCGGGAGCAGCCGCAGGGCGGCGCCGGCGATCCCGGGGTCGAGCCGCTCGCCGGTCGAGACGAGGCAGCGCAGCCGCGCGAACTCCCGGCCTGCGCCGCGCCGCGCGGCCTCCCGCACGGTCCAGTCGATCGCGGTCGGCACCAGCTCCAGGACAGTGACCCCGGTGCGCTCGACGGTCGACGCCAGGCGCCGGGCGAACCGCTGGTCGGCGTCCGTGACGATCACGACCGTGGCGCCGACCAGCAGCGGCGCGAGCATCTGCCACACCGAGATCACGAAGGCCGGCGGGGCGGTGAAGGCCACCCGGTCCGCGCCGGTCAGCTGCAACCGGCCGACCAGGAACCGCAGGTTGTTCAGCATTCCGAGCTGGTCGACGATCACGCCCTTCGGGCCGCCTGTGCTCCCGGAGGTGTGGATGACGTAGCGGGGCTCGTCGCCCGCGGCCACCCGCGCCGGTGCGAGTCGCTCGCCCGGCTGCGCGGCGGCGGGCGGCGGGAACACCAGCAGGGGGACGGCGGCGCCGACCGCCGCACGGGCGGCGGTCACCGACGTGGCGTCGGCCGTGTCGGGCACCAGCACGCAGTGCGGCCCGGCGGTGCGGAGCACCGCCTCCGCCCGGGCCTGCGGCCAGTCGGGGGCGAGCGGGAGGTAGGCCGCGCCCAGGCTCTCGATGGCGAGGAACGCCGCGATGGTGTCGGTGCTGCGGGGGCCGGCCACGGCGACCCGGCTCCCGGGGGTGCAGGACCCGGCCGTCAGGACCGCCCGCAACTGATGGACCCGGTGAGCGAGTTGCCGGTACGTGGTGGTCCCGGCGTCCGACACGGCGGCCACCCGGTCCGGGTCCCGCTCCGCCCACTCCCGCACGTGGGCCCAGACGCCGGTCGAGGGGTCGGTCCGGGGGAGCGGTGAGCGCAGCGCCCTCGCCCGGGCCGCGTCGAGGGTGCCCGGGTGCAGCGGCAGCCGGGCCAGGGCACGGGCCGGCGGCCGGGGGGCGTCGGGGAGTTCGGGCCGCACCGGCCTCAGCCCCGCCCGCCGGCGGCCACCAGCGCCTGCCAGAGCGCCCCGGGGCTCGCGAAGGTCTCCATGGCCAGGTACTCGTCGGGGAGGACCAGCCCGTACCGCTCCTCGATCCGGCTCAGCAGCACCACCATGCGCATCGAGTCGAGGCCGGCCGCCGGGAGGTCGAGGTCGGCGTGCAGCGCGGGCCCGGCCGGCAGGTCCACCAGGGTGGCCCGGAGCAGCTCCTCGAACGCCGGGTCCCACGGCGGGGTGGTGTCCGCTTCCAACGTCACTGCGATACCTCGTCTCTGAGCGGTGCAGCCGAGCAGGACAGGATTTGAGAGCGTTCACGTGAGCGTTCACGTGGATCAGAGTCTCACCCATGCCCTGAAATGTTGTCAACAACTGTCAGCCGGTCCGTTCGTGGGCGTAGTTCGGGATTCGAGGGCGGCCACGGAGGGAATGGCCGGCCGCGTATGCTGGTGCTGCGTCGACGACGTCGCAGCCCGTGCCAGAGGGGCGGTGTCCGGCCGCTCGCCAGGAGTTCCAGTTGAAGAGTTCGCCCCAGTTGAAGACTTCGCGTGCGGGAGTCTTCGAGCCGACCGCTCGGCGCGTCACCATCGAGGACGTGGCGCGGGCCGCCGGAGTGTCCCGGCAGACGGTCTCCCGTGCGACCAACGACAAGGGCGAGATCGACCCGTCCACGCGGCAGCGGGTGCTCGACGTCGCCAGGTCGCTCGGCTACCGCCCGAACCGCTTCGCGCGCGCCATGGTGCGGCAGGAGACCGTCACCCTCGGCCTGCTGCTGCCCAACATCACCAATCCGTTCTTCCCCGAGGTGGCGAACGGCATTCTGGAGTCCGCCGCGGAGCGGGGCTGGCACGTCGTCATCCAGCAGACCGGTGCCACGCCCGAGGGCGAGCAGGTGGGTCTGGACCTGTTCGCCGGTCAGGCCGACGCGTTCGTGGGCTATCTGGAGTTCGACGAGTCGGTGCGCCGGGCGACGGAGATCGGGATTCCGTTCGCCCTGTTCGGCTATGAGGGCTCGGGCAGCGCGGCGGCCGCGGTCAACCGGGTGGACATCGACCTCGGCAGCGGTCTGGCCGCGGCGATCCGTCACCTGGTCGGGCTCGGCCACCGCGAGATCGGGATACTGGACGCCGGCCGGCCGGTCGAGCCGGGCGGCACTGTCAGCCCGCGCGGGCGGATCATGCTCGACCTGCTCCGGGAGGCCGGACTCGCCGCGGACCCCGGGTGCCTGCAGCGCGCAGCCAACTCGGTCGCCGGCGGGGAGCGCGCCGTCGCCCGGTTGGCCGAGGAGCGGCCGGGCGTCACGGCGGTGCTGGCCTACAACGACATCGTCGCGGTCGGTGCGGTGCGCGGGCTGCGCGCGCTCGGCCGGTCGGTGCCGGACGACTGCGCCGTCGCCGGCTTCGACGGCCTGGGGCTGGCCGAACTCGTGGAGCCCGCGCTGACCACCCTGTACGTGGACAAGCGGAGCCTCGGCGCCGAGGCGGTCCGGCTGGTCGCGGCCGAGTTCGGGCCGTCCGATCGCGGGCCGTCCGATCGCGAGCCGCGGGTGTCCGTGGTCCGTCCCGAACTCGTGGTCAGGGCATCGACGGCGGGCGCGGCGGTCCCGGACTGACCCCGCCCCGGCCCGCAGGACCCGGCCGGTGCAGCCGCCCGGTGCGCCGCGCCGTCACCCGCACCGCGGCGGGCCGCCCGTCGTGGGTGAGCAGCGGGACGTGCGAGCGGAACTCCGCTCCGGTCCGCCACAGGAGTTGGCGCGGCGAACCGCGGACCGGCCAGTCCTGCGGGTCCAGCACGCCCCACCCGTGCAGCGTGGCCAGGAAGAACGGGTCCGCGGCGGCCCAGCCGTCCCCGGTGCGGACCTCCAGCCAGGAGTGCGGGGCCGGGAACGGCAGACCCAGGAAGAAGCCGCAGGCCGGGCGGGTCGCGATGCCCGCCTCCTCGGCCACCCGCAGCAGGCACCGGGTGGCCAGCCGGCACTCGGCCAGCCCGGTCTCCCGGACGAAACCGGGGTCGCCGGCGAGCGGCCAGCGGACCTTGTGGAAGGTCAGCTCCGCGGCCGCGGCCACCAGCGGTTCGATCGCCGCGCCGAAGTCGTGCCGGCTGTCCGGGGTGTCCACCCGCACGGTGAGCGAACCGTCCCCGGGGACCGCCCCGGCCAGGGCCGGCGTGGCCGGGACGAAGCGGCAGCGGGCGGCGTGCCCGGGGGCCGGGCAGGTCCAGCGCAGGGTGATCTCGTAGCGGCTCCCGGTCAGCGCGGCGGGGGCGCGCATCGACCTGGCCCAGAGCTCCAGGGCACTGCGGTACGGCGAGGGCAGGCCGAGCAGGTTGGTGGTGTTCTCCAGGTCCATCGGATCGAGGAACAGCCGCCCGTCGCGCCGTTCGTGCGGGAGCCCGAGGTCGAGGAGCTCCTGGAGCAGTGCGTCCTGGAGGCCGAACACCGGGGCGTCGCGGGCGGCCTCGGCGATGAAGGTCCGGTACCGGTCCGGGACCAGGCGGGCCCGCTCGACCGCGACGGCCGGACGGGTGTCAGGGTGCACGGTTCGCCTCCCGAACGAACTCGACGGGGACGACCAGTGCCGGGTCGCTGCGGGTCCGGTGGTGCAACCGGTCGACCAGCGCGTCGAGTTCGGCGGGGCGCAGCTCGACCGGGAGCAGCGCCACCAGGCGTTCCCGGTCCGATCCGCGCCCCCTGACCAGCACCCGGACGCCGTCCGGGAGGCCCAGCTCGGCCGCCACCGCCCGCGCGGCACGCGACGCGTCGACCACGCCGTTGCGGTACGGCACCAGGTCGGTGCCGACCGGTCCTCGGCGCCGGGCGTTCGCCAGCTGGTCGGACCAGCCGTGCGGGACGCCCTCGGCCAGCTCCCGGGCGAGGGACTCCAGACCGGCCAGCAGGTCCTGGGCAGCGGGCAGCGGGATGACGGCCTCGTTCGACTCCAGCTCCAGGATCATCAGGCCCGCGGCGGCGTCCGGGACGGCGAGCAGGTAGCTGAGCGCGGGGTCGGCCGGGTCGGTGGGGTCGCTGCGGAACCGTTCCACGGGCCGCTGCGCCGGCTCCGCCCGCTCCGGGGCCGGCGCGTCGGGGAACGGTTCCAGCACCATGTAGTTGTACTCCAGCCGGAACCGGGTGTTGCCGCCCGTGCTGCGCTGGTGCTCCTCCAACAGGGCCCGCAGCTCCCGGACGTCGTGGTCGCAGTTGCGCAGCAGCCCGCCGGTGGCCGCGCGGGCCGCCGCCATCAGGGCGGCCTCGTCGGCTTCGCGCGGTACCGCCACGGCACACGGGTAGCGCAGCGCGCAGCAGTGCACGGCCGACGGGTAGGCGAACCGGTTGGAGCTGATCACGCAGATCACGCAGGTGTCCAGGCCGGTGTAGCGGCCCATGACGAAGCTGTAGAGCCCCAGCAGCACCTGGGCGGGGAGCAGGTGGTGACGGTCCGCCAGCACCTTCACCGAGCCGTACAGGCTCCCGGACGTGAAGGTCGCGGTGTAGCTGCTGTCGCGGCGCCGGTCGTCCAGCACGGGCAGTTGGCTGGGCGGTGCGGCCCGGAGCACCTCGCGCCAGCGCGCCAGCCCGGTGCTCCGGCCGGCGCCGGCCCACTGGGCGAGCGCGGTTTCGATCGGCTGCGTCACCGGGCCCGGCACGGGCGGTGGCGCGCCGTCCCGCAGGGCCTCGACGAGCTCCACCAGCTGCCGGTGCAGCAGTTGGCTGGTCCGCAGGTCGGCGACCACGTGGTGGAGGACCGCCAGCACCTCGCGGGCGGCCGCGCGGTCGCTGAGCACCTCGAACTCGACCGGGGGCTCGGCCGCCACGTTCATCGGCCGGTGGCAGGCGCGGTCGGCCAGGGCGGCCGACCACTCCTCGCCCGCCCCGGGCGGGAGGTCCCGCAGGGTGATCCGCTCCCGGCCGGGGCGGTGCACCAGCTGAACGGGTGCTCCCGAGGCGTCGCGGGTGAAGGTGCTGCGCAGCACTTCGTGCCGCCGCACCAGGATCCGCAGTGCCTCGCGCACCGTCTCCGGCGCGACCCGGTCCGGCAGCGGCCAGCGCATCGCGAGGACCCGGGTCCAGGTGCGATCGGGTGCGCGGTCGGCGATCTCTTCGAGCTCAACCAGCTGGGCGAGTTGACCGAGCGTCATCGGCCCGATCCGCTCGACTCCGCCGGTGGCGCCGTCCGCCGGCAGGCCCATGGCCCCGGTCACCACGCGACCGGGAGGCCGCGGACCCCGTAGACGAGGTCGTCGTGACGGTAGGCCAGGTCGTCCTCGGCGATGTCGAGCCGCAGGCCGGGCAGCGCGGTGAAGATCCGCTCCAGGGCGATGGTCGCCTCCAGGGTGCCGAGGCCCCCGCCCAGGCAGCGGTGGATGCCGTGGCCGAAGCTCAGGTGCGGGTTGGCGGGGCGGTCGATGTCGAACTGCTCGGGGTGCCGGAAGACCGCCGGGTCCCAGTTCGCCGAGTGCAGGTGGAGGATGACGAACTCGCCCTTGCGCAGCGTCCGGCCGGCCAGCTCGATGTCCTCGGTGACGGCGCGCACCGGACCGTGCTGGATCACCGTCCAGTACCGCAGGCTCTCCTCGACCGCGGCGGCGGCCCAGCGGCGCGGGTCCGTTCGCAGCCGTTCCGTCAGCGCCGGGTCCCGCAGCACCGCCAGGACCGTCATCGAGGTGACGGCCGCGGTGGCGTCCAGGCTGGCCGCGAGCAGCAGGGTGGCCGCGCCGACCACGTCCTCCCGGCCGAGGCCTGTGGTACGCGCGTTGGCGAGCAGCCGGGAGAGCAGGTCGTCGCCGGGCTCCCGGTCCCGTGCGTCCAGCAGCTCGCCGAGGAAGCGCCGCATCCGCTCTCCCGCGACCAGCCGCTTGGCCAGCGACCCGTCGTGGGTGGCCCGGGCGTTGATGCACTGCCGCACGAATCCCTCGTAGTCGTCGGTGACGCCGTAGAGGTAGCCGGAGACGTAGCAGGGCAGCAGGTCGGCGAACTCCTTGACCAGGTCGCCCGAGCGGCGGCCGTCCGCGGTGAACCGGTCGAGCAGCCGGTCCACCAGCTGCTCGACGGCCGGCCGGCGGGTGGCCACCGCGCCGGCGCTGAACTCCCGGCTCAGCAGGTTGCGGACGCGCTCGTGCTCCGGCGGGTCCATCGAGAGGAAGACGCCGGGCCGCTGCCGGCCGTAGGAGAGCGGGATCTGCGGGTAGCCCTCGACGGTGGCGTCCGAACTCAACCGGCCGTTGCCGAGCAGCGCCCGCACGTCGGCGTGCCGGGTGACCAGCCAGGCCCGGCCCCCGTAGGCCAGGTCGACCTCGATCGGTCCGCCGTCGTGGCCCTCGGGGCGGTAGGCGCCGGGCGGGGCGACGGGGTTCTCCCGCGCGGCGGGGAACCGCACCGGGCAGGTGGCCGGTGCTTCGGTGCTCTCGGTGATGCTCACTCGCACGCTCCTCGGTCGAGTTCTGTGGCCGTGCCGGGCCCGGGCCGGGGATCCGGGTGGTCGAGCCCGGAGATGTAGTCGCGCAGCCGGATCGTCGGGGTCCAGCCCAGGGCGCGGGCCTTCGAGAAGTCCGACGCGCTGCGCACGCGGTCGCCGCGGCGGGCCGGGATCATGGACACCGGGCCGCCGAACATCCGGGCGACGTCGATGATCCGGTGCTCCTCGCCGCGGCCGAGCAGGTAGCCGTCCCCCGCACCGCGGGCGGCGCACACCAGCAGCCCGGAGACGATGTCGTCCACGTGGGTGAAGTCGCGCAGCTGGGAACCGGGTTCGACGACGGTCAGGTCGACGCCCCGGCGCCGCTGCTCCTCGAAGACGCCGATGACCGTCGCATACGGTCCCTGGCGGATCTGCCGTGGTCCGTACACATTGTAGAAGTACGTGATGACGTAGTCGAGTTCGTACCAGCGGGCGGTGTTGCGGATGTACTCGACGTTCTTCGCCTTCATCCACGCGTACGGGCTTGAGTGCTCGTCGTGGGGTGGTTGGCCGAACCTCGTGCTCGACCCGGCATAGACCAGCCGGGCGCCGTGCCGGCGGCAGAAGTCGACGACCTCCTTGGTGCCGTGCAGGTTGGACCGCCACACCAGGTCGAGGTCGTCGAAGGAGCTGTCGACGCGGGAGTACTCGCCCAGGTGGAAGACCGTGCCGGGGGAGAGCAGGCCGTTCTCGGCCCAGAGGCGGCCGAGTTCCCCGGTCTCCCCGGTCAGGTAGCGCGCCCGGGGATCGTCGGTGTGGTTGTCCGTGGACCCGGTGGCGTACGAGTCCACGGACACCACGAGCGCCTCGGGGCGGTCGCGCAGCAGCGCCTCGACGAGGTGGCTGCCGATGAAGCCGGCACCGCCGGTGACCAGGACCAGCTCCCCGCTCATGGCCGGCGCCTGTCGGAGGAGGCCACCAGCCGCTCGTAGGCGCGCGCGAGGCGGCGCTTGGCCGCGAAGTAGTCGTCGACCCGGACCCGGCGGTACGCGTGCCCGGCCACCGGGTCGCCCGGTCCCGCCAGCGGGGTGACGATCGTGGCCGGGCCCGGCTGGTGGAAGTAGGCGAGCGAGAAGCGGTCGCCGGCGGGGTGGCCGGCCGGCGGGCCTGCCACCCGGTGCACGGCGCTGTGCCAACGCCCGCCGGTCCAGTGCGCCATGAGGTCGCCGACGTTGATCACGAACGCCCCCGGGACCAGCGGCACCTCGTGCCAGGCCCCGTCGCGGTCCAGGACCTGCAGCCCGGTGGCGGCCTGGTCCCGGTGCAGCACGGTCAGCGAACTCCAGTCCCGGTGCGCGAGTTTGAGCAGGCCCGAGGTACCGCCCGGTGCGGGGGCCGGGTACCAGTTGGCGCTCAGCCCCGACATGTCGGGTGTGAAGCCGGACCGGAACCAGTCCTCGGGGAGGTCGAGTGAGAGAGCGAACAGCTCCATCAACTGATCGGCGAGCCGCCGAACTTCGGCCAGGTAGGCGCGGTATGCCGCGGCGAAGCCCGGGATCCGCGGCCACTTGTTCGGCGCGGTCAGGGCCGCCGGGACGTCCTCCGGCAGGCGGGCGGCCCGGCCCGACTCGCCGAGGCTGTTCACGGTGAAGGCCAGCAGCGGCTCGATCCGGCCGGCCACCAGGCCGCGCTGCAAGGGGTCGTCGGGGTCGACCGCGAGCTCGGCGGCGAACCGTTCTGGGCCGCCGAACAGCGCGGCGGTCGCGTCGCGGACCCCGGTCACCACCTGGTCGGGGATGCCGTGCCCGATGACGAGGAAGGCGCCGAGGTCCTCGCAGACCTCCCGGATCCGGGTGGCCAGCCGAGCCCGGCCCGCCGGGTCGTGCGCCTGCGCCAGGTCGAGGACGGCGATGGGGCCCTCGCCCGCGGGGGCGTCGGCCGGCCGGCTGTTCCCTGTACTGATCTCCATGTCCGACTCCCAGTGGGGGTTGGGGGCGCTGCTGGAGACGGCGGCAGCGGCTGGATGGGTGCCTGCGGGCCAGCTCGCGGCGGCCAGCTCGTCGGGCAGGCCGGCCCGCCCGACGATCAGGGTGCGGACGCCTGCGGCCCGCCCCTGCGACCGGTCCCACTCGCTGTCACCGACGAACAGCACGTCGTGGTGGGCCGGGCCCAGGCGTCGCAGGGCGAGCAGCAGGGCGTCCGGGGCGGGCTTGGGCGGCGCGTCCTGGCGGGCGACGAGCAGCGGGATGTCGAGCCGCGCGGCCTTCAACAGGGCCTGCGCGTCCTCCCGGGACCGTCCGGTGCAGACGCCGACCGGGATCCCGCGGGCCCGCAGCCCGGCCAGCGCCGCCTCGACCCCGGGCATCGGCAGGACATGGCGGATCGTCAGTTCCCGTGTGAGAAATTTGTGATAGGCCAACAGTGCCTGCTCGGCCCGGTCGGCGCCGACCAGCTCGCCGAGGGTGGCGAGGTCGGTCGGCCGCTGGGCCCGCCAGAGGCCGACCCGGCCCGGCGGCGACCCGGTGACCTGGTGGACGGCCTCGCGCAGGCAGTGCTCGTGGACCTGCCAGCTGTCCAGCAGGGTGCCGTCGAGGTCGAAGACGACCCCGTGCGGTCCCGCTGGTCCGGCGGCCGGGTGGTTCATCGGTCCTCCGCGGGTAGGGCGAGGCCCACGTCACGGGCGCGCGGCGTCCGGTGGGCGAGCTCCAGCGTGGTGTTGACCAGGCCGAGGGCGAGGGCGGCGCCGCTCGCCACGCCCAGCCGCAGGCCCAGGTCCAGCAGCGGGTCCAGGCCGAGCGCCTGCAGCAGCGGGCGGTGGCCCGGCTCCGCCGACCGGTGGGCGGCCACCAGGTAGTGGCCGGCCGGCGGGCAGAGCCGGACCGCGATCAGGGCGGCGACGGCGGTGATGAACCCGTCGAGGACGACCACCCGGCGGGCCGCCGCGGCGGCGAGGATCACCCCGACGTTCCCGGCGATCTCGTAGCCGCCCAGGGCGGCGAGCTGCGCCAGCGGGTCCGCCGCCGGCCCGCCCTCGGTGCGGGCCAGCGCCCGTTCGACCAGCACCAGTTTGCGGGCCGCGGCGGCCGGGGCGATGCCCGACCCCGCTCCCACCACCTCGGCCGCCGGGAGTACCAGCAGCCGTGCGGTCAGCGCGGCGGCCGCGGTGGTGTTGCCGACCCCGATCTCGCCGACCGCGACCGCGGTCTCCGCGTCCAGCCGGCCGCGCAGGAACCGGGCGCCGTTCAGCACCGCGCGTTCGGCCTCGGCCCGCGTCATCGCGTCGCGCAGGCAGATGTCCCCGGTGCCCGGTCCGATCCGGAACTCCGCCTCGCCGACCGGCTCGACGAGGCCGAAGTCGGCGCTGACGACCCGAGCGGGCACCCGGTCGGCGATCAGGTTCAGTGGTGCCCGCCCGGACCGCACGAGGGCGAGCATCCGCCCCCCGGCGGGTTGCGGCAGGGCCGAGACGGCCTGCCCGGCCACCCCGTGGTCGGCCGCCAGCACGCTGACCAGCGCGGGCAGCGGCCCGGGGTCCGGGTCGCTGCGGATCGCCGCGATCCTGGGCACCAGGTCGTCGAGCCGGCCGAGCGCACCGTGCGGGCGGGCCAGGGTCCGCAGCCGCAGCGCCCCGAGCCGGCCCGCCTGCCGGTCCGTCGGTCCGACCAGCGCGCAGAGCGCGTCGATCGAGGCCGGCCCGCCGGTCACGGGGCCGAGGTCTTGTAGGCGACGAGGTCACCGAGCACCAGGACGTCGATCTGGGTCTTGAGGAAGCAGCGCACGGCGTCCTCGGGCGTCTCGACGATCGGCTCCTCGTTGTCGTTGAACGAGGTGTTGAGCAGCACGGGGACGCCGGTGCGGTCGTCGAAGGCCCGCAGCAGGGCGTCCAGGCGCGGGTTGAGCTCCGGCAGCACCGTCTGGAGGCGGGCCGAGCCGTCCTCGTGGGTGACGGCCGGGATGACCGCGCGCATCTGCGGTCGCACGTCCGGGACCATCAGCATGTAGGGGGCCGGGACGGCGGTGGTGAAGTACTCGGCCTGGCGGGACTCCAGGACGACCGGGGCGAACGGCCGGAAGGCCTCGCGGTGCTTGACCCGGGCGTTGATCCGGTCCTTCATGCCCGGGTCCCGGGGGTCCGCGAGGATGCTGCGGTTGCCCAGGGCCCGCGGACCCGCCTCCGAACGGCCCTGGAACCAGCCGACGATCGCGCCGTCGGCGATCTCGCGAGCCACCAGGGCGGACAGGTCGTCCGGGCGCACGATGCGCAGCCGGCCGGACTCGGCGGCGAGCGCCGCCTCGATCCGGTCCGCCCCGTAGGCGCGCCCCAGGTAGGGGGAGAACGGCCCCGCCGCCGGCTTCCACGGGTTCGCGCCCAGTTCGTGGTAGCCGTACAGGGCCGAGCCGAGCGCCGTGCCGCCGTCGCCCGCGGCCGGGACCACGTGCACCCGCTCGAAGCCCGTCTCCGACAGGAGCTTGAAGTTGGCGACGCTGTTGAGGGCCACCCCGCCCGCCAGGCAGAGGTCGGTCAGACCGGTGCGCCGGTGAAGCCAGCGGGCGAACTCGATCACGATCCGCTCGGTGTGGTGCTGGACGGCGTAGGCCAGGTCGGCGCGCCGGGCCGCCAGCTCGGCGGCGCCGCCGGCCTCGGCGAGCTCCCGGTCGATGAAGGAGCGCATGGCGATCTGCTCGGCGGTGGACTGGCGGAACTCGCCGGAGGAGAGCCGGAAGAACCCGCCCAGCCGCGCGACGTAGCGCGGCGTCCCGTAGGCGGCCAGCCCCATGGTCTTGCCCGGCGCGCCCATGCCTCCGGTGGTGAACAGGCCGATGGCCTTGGACACCGCCTCGTACATCCAGCCGACCGAGTCCTCGTAGGGGTCCTCGGAGCGCCGGTCCGTGAGGGTGACCCGGCCGTGCTGCGCGCGCAGCACCTCCAGACCGCCCGCTCCGGCCTGGTAGCAGGTCACCGTCTCGCCGTGCGGCTGCCCGTGCTCGACCACGGTCGAACCGCGGCCGTCCATGACCAGCACGGCGGCCTGTTCGAAGGGCGAGGTGTAGAAGGTGCTCGCCGCGTGGGCGAGGTGGTGCCCCATCCAGCGCACCCGGTCGCGCAGGCGGAGGGTGTAGACGGGGTTGACGAAGTCGTTGGCGATGACGAGGTCGACCTCGTCGGCGCCCAGGCCCGCCTCCCGCAGCACGTAGTCGGCCGCGAGGCACCGCTGCAGCCGCGGTCCGAGCCCGTAGGCGATCTTGACCCGGGTGAGCCGTTCCTCCTCGATGGCCGACACGACCTGACCGTCCACCACCAGGGCGGCGCAGAAGTCGTGGTGTGATCCGCCCAGTCCTAGGACACGCAACGTTGCTCCTGATCGTTCTCGTCGGGCATGGGTCACTTGCCGGCCAGTCGCTCGACCACCGGCGCGAAGGCGTCCGCCTGGGCGGCGGGGAGCACCCAGTAGGAGATCCCGTACCGCTGCCGCCGCTCCTCCAGGCGCTCGCAGACCTCCGCCACGCTGCCCGCCAGGGCCAGCGGGGAGTCCAGCGCCTCGGCGGGCGGCAGGCCGAACATGTGGGTGAGGACCCGCTCGGCGTAGCGGGTGCTGGAGGCGCAGATCGAGGCGGCGAAGAGCAGGCACTGGAACTCCGGTGCCGCCGCGCCCGGCCGGGCCTGCCGCACCCAGCGCACCCGCCGGTCGAACTCGGCCGCCAGGGCGGACGGGCCGAACCGGTTGTCCTTGCTGCCGGAGGAGAGCCGGGCGGAGAAGGAGACGATGTCGGCCAGCTCGGCGGCCGCGCGCAGCATCCGCGGGCCGCCGCCGCCCATCGTCCACCGGGCCGGACCGGGCCGGGGCTCGCCGACCGCGTCGAGGACCCGCTGCGTGCGCCCCTCGAAGCTGACGCTTCCCTCCTCCCAGAGCCGGCGCAGCACCGTCACCGCCTCCACGGCCTGGCGGACCCGGTCGCCGCCGGACGCCATCACGACGCCGGCCCGGCTGAAGTCCGAGGCCAGCCAGCCCGCGCCGACCCCGATCTCCAGGCGCCCGGGGGCGACGAGGCCGAGCGTGGCCAGCTCCTTGTAGAGCACCGACGGCTGCCGCAGCGCAGCCCCGAGCATCAGCGGGCCGACGGCGATCGTCCGGGTCGCCCGCGCCGCCAGGGTCAGGGCGACCAGCGGGCCCCATTCGCGGTTCAGATGGTCGGGGACGAGGAGGGAGCCGTACCCCTGCTCCTCGCGCCGCCGGCTCAGCTCCTCCCACTGCGCGGCGTCGGCGGCACGGCCGGCGAGCACGCCGAAGCGGAACGGCCGGATCTCGGGTGACTGGGTCATCGGACCACTTCCCGGGTCAGTGAGGCGTAGGCGGTGGGACGGCGGTGCGCGGCGCCCCAGATGGAGCCGGTGCGGTACTCCCGCAGGGCCGCGAGGTCCAGGTCGGCGAGGACCAGCCGGCTGCGGCCGTCGGCGAGCGCGACCGTGTGGTCGCGCGGCCGGTTTCGGTGCACGGCCCGCCCGTCGAACAGGCAGGAGCGCCCGTTCATCCGCGGCAGCGGGTAGTTGGCGACCGCGACCGCGACCGAGTTCTCGAACGCCCTGGTCCTGACCTGTCCGATCCGGTCGTCGCAGAGCAGCGAGGCGTTGGGGCAGACGACGAGTTCCGCGCCGTCCAGCGCGAGCGCCCGGCAGGCCTCCGGCTGCTCGCGGTCGAAGCAGATGATGACCCCGAGCCTGACCGGTCCGGCGGCCGTCCGCACGGTGCTGACGGTGAACCCGGGACCGGGGGTGAAGACCCGTTCCCAGCCGAAGTCGCAGACGTGGACCTTCCGGTAGACGTCGGTGACCCGGCCGGCCGCGTCGATCACGGCCGCCGCGTTGCCCGGGCCGGTGCTGTGCGCCTCCACGAAGGTGGTGACGACGGCGAGGCGCAGGCGCCGCGCGGCCGCCCGGAAGGCGCCCAGCCAGGGACCGTCGACCGAGGTGGCCTGGTCGCGCCAGCGCTGCCCGCCCGCCGCGTCGCCCGGGCAGGGGGCGTACCCGGTCTGCCACAGCTCGGGGAAGACCACCAGGTCGGCGCCGCCGGCCTTGGCCTCCTCGCACAGTGCCAGCCCGCGCCGCAGGTTCTCCTGCGGATCACCGGGGCTGGCGGCGCTCTGCACCAGGGCGAGGCGCATCAGCGGCCCGGTCCGGCGGAGGGCCGCGCCGTGACCTCTGCGACCGGTACGACCGCGACGGGCGTGCCGGAGCGCGCGGACGCGATCGCGGCGTCGAGCATCGCCATCGTCGCGAGGTTGTTGCGGGCGCTGCCCCAGCCCGGTGCGCCGGTGGCCAGGGCGTCGAGGAACTCGTCGAGCGGCGGCGTCACTTGGCGGACCGGGTCCCGGTCGAAGCCCTGGTCGTCGGCCTCGGCCTCGGCCAGGACCGTCCCGGCCGCGCCGGGGTCGGGCTCGGGGCGAGCTCCCGCTCCCGGGACGGGCGCCGGTGCACCGCTCACCAGCGCCAGCCGGACGGTGCCCGCTCCGTTCCAGGTCGCGGTGCCGTGCCGGCCCGTCGCCCGCCAGCTGCCGCTCCAGGCGGTGGGCATCGCCGGGGCGGACCAACTGCCCTGGTAGAGGAAGCGGGCGCCGTTCAGCATGGTGAACAGGGCGGTCGCCTCGGCCGGGCCGCGGTAGCCGGTGCCGGGGCGCGCGGGCGCGTCGCAGTAGACGGAGCGCGCGTCGCTCCCGGTGAGCCTGCGGCTCGTGTCGAAGGCGTGCACCGCCATGTCGCGCAGCAGCGGCTGGTCCAGGTCCGCGCGGAACCCGTCGGCGGGGTAGCCGCGGCTGAACCGCGCCTCCAGCCGGTCCAGGCCGCCCAGGCGGTCGATGGCCGCCCGGAAGGCGGCCACACCGGGCTGGAGACTGCGGGACTGACTGACCATCAGCAGTCGGTCGTGGCGCTCGGCCGCCCTGGTCAGTTCGGCCGCCTCGTAGGCGTCCATGGCGAAGGGCTTCTCGGTCAGCACCGACAGGCCGCTGCCGAGGGCTTCGGTGATCACTGAGCGGTGGACCTGCGGCGGGGTGGCGTTGACGCAGGCGTCCGCTGCCACTCCGGGCAGCGCGTCCAGCGCGGTGCCGACCGGAAGCTCCGGCAGCCGCAGGCGCAGCGCCAGCCCGCGCGCCCGGCGCGGATCGGCGTCCACGATCCCCGCGAGCCGGCACCGGGGGTGCCCGTGCAGCGCCCGGGCCCAGGCCTGGCCCATCGCACCGGCGCCCACCAGGACGATCCGGACCGGCCGGTCCGCGTTCCGCGGTCGGTCGCTCATGCGGCGTCCGCCTCGGCCCAGTGGGTGGCGAGCGACAGCGGGGCGCAGGCCCCGTGATGGGTGGTCAACCAGAGGTGGTGGTTGCTGACCCGCGCCGTGCAGCTCCCGATCGACCGGTGGGACGGCCACTCCTCGGGGTCGAGCAGTGACCAGTCGCCGAGCAGGTTGAGCAGGTGCGGGTCGAAGGCGTGCCACTCGCCGCCGTCGAGCACCTCCGTCCAGGCGTGGATGATCGAGTAGGGCGCGGCGAGGAAGAACCCGAAGCCGTAGCGGGCGGCCAGGCCGAGCCGGCCGGCCTCGCGGGTCAGGTACAGGGCGGCCAGGTCGCAGTCGGCCAGGCCGGTCTCGGCCAGGAAGCCGAGGTCGGCGCGGAGCGGCTCCGGAAGCAGGTGGAAGTGCAAGGGCCGCAGCAGACCGGCGACCGCCTCGGGCAGCCGCCCGGTGGACTCGGTTGCGGTGGCCCGGTGGCGCAGCTGCCCGAGGGTGGGGACAGCCGCCGGGGTGTAGCCGTCGAGGGAGCGCAGGGCCTCACTGCGGGTGTACTCGCACTCGCCGGGGTGCCCCGGCTGCGGGCAGTGCGCGCGCACCTCGACCTCGAAGGTGCCGGCGGCCGCGCCGGACGCGGTGCGCAGCGATTTCGCCCAGCCGCGCATGGCCAGGGTGCGCGCGTTGGGCAGGCGCAGCGCCAGCGCGATGTTGGCCAGGTCCACCCGGTCGAAGTAGCCGACGCCGTCGCGGACCTGGGAGGGGAGTCCGGCCTCGCCGAGCTCCTCGATCAGGGCCGGGCCGATGCCGTGCTCGCGGGCCGCCTGACGCCCGTCCTGGCGGAACTCGCGGTACCGGTCGGGCACCAGGCGGACCCGGGCGACGGCCTCGGCGAGCCGGTCGGCCGGCCCACCCGTCGCCGTTGCCGTCGCCGGCGTCGCTGTCGCTGTTGTCGGCGGTGAGGGCGGGGCGGCGGGGCCGGGAGCGGGGAGCGGCCGGTCAGCCCGTGCCGTCCGAGGCCGTGTCATGACTCCCTCGATTCTCGTGACGTGCCCGAACGCGACCGGTGTCCGCGGCGGGAAAGGGATGGTGAGCAGGTCCGGCGTGCGGCGCGCCTCGCACGGCGCGGTCCGGTCGCGGGGTCTGCGGCGGCGCGATCCGGCTCGGTGTTCCGGCGGGTCCGCGATCCGGCCCGTTCTTCCGGACTGCGTGGACCGTGCGGAACGCGCGGAACACGCGGAGCGGGTAATCGGAGTGAGTGGACAGTGCTATCCGTGATCGTTCACGTGACCGTTCACGGAACTATGGCTCAGGCCGGGAGAGCTGTCAATCAGTCAGTTCGGATGACGACCAACCCGTCCGCGAATGCTTCACAAGCGGTTGTTGACAGCGGCGGACGGCCCGGATCATAGTTTCCGGGAAGGTTCACGTGATCGCTCACGAGGCTCGCCGAACAGTCAGCCGACGCAGGTGGAGGCGTAGTTGCGACTCCGGCCGCGTGATGGGGCCGGTCGGCGGAGCCCGGCGGTGTTCGCCGCGGAACCCATCCTTTGCCGTGAATCCGGGGGAGAGCGCCTGTGCCCGAAACAATGCCTTCGAGCGACGGAGAAGCGACCCGCCTGGTCTTCGCCATCGACGAGGCCTACAGCCTCCCGCTCACCGTGGCATGGCACTCGCTCCGTGCGTCGAATTCGGAATTGACGGATCGTCTGACGATCGACGTGCTCTACGAGGAGCTTTCACCGCCGACGATCGAGCGGCTGCGGTGGCACGCGGAACTCCTCGGCCTGCGGGTGCGGCTGCGCCCCGTCCGGCTGGAGCCGATCCGCTACCCGACCGCGTTCGGCGGGGCCCAGGCCAACTACCTGCGCCTGGTCATTCCCGAGCTGTACCTCGACGGCGAGCGGGTCCTCTACCTCGACGCGGACCTGGTCGTCCGCGGGGACCTGCGTGCGCTGCTCGACACCGGGCTCGACGGCCGGCCGATCGCCGCCGTGCGGGACCCGCTCAACCCGGTCGTCGGACGCGGCCGGGCCCTGCCCGGCTGGTCCAGGCTCGGCATCCCGCCCGGGCAGGAGTACTTCAACTCCGGAGTGCTGCTGATCGATCCGGCCCGCTGCCGGGAGGAACGGCTGTTCGCCCGGGCGGTCGAGTTCATCGCCGCCCACCCGGAGCACATCCGACTCTGGGACCAGGACGCACTCAACTGGGCCGCGGCGGACCGGTGGCAGCGGCTGGACCCGCACTGGAACGCCTTCCCGCTGTCGGCGCTGGTCCGGACCCCCTGGGTCCGTTACACCACGGAGGACCTGGTGCCCTTGCAGGACCTCGCCCGGCTGGAGGAGACGGCCGCGGTGCTGCACTTCGCGAGCCCGGCGAAGCCCTGGAAGGACCTGCTGCCGGACGGGCCGGCCGCCGACGCGTACCGCGCGCTGCTGTCGGCCGTGCGCGATGCCGAGCTCGGGTTCACCGCCACGGCCTGAACGCGGACCCGCCCCGGCCCCACCCCCGCCCCACCACACCCAACCAGACAGGTGGTCACCAGGAATGGCAGAACGTCAGCACGTCCTCGACGCGATCTCGCTGCGCCTGCGGGAGGTGATCCCCGCGCTGCGCGACGCCGCCCCGGAAGCCGACACGGACCTGCGCGACTACCCCGAGTTCGACTCGCTCGGCGTCCTGGAACTCCTGGTCTGGATCGAGAACGAGTTCTCCCTCACGATCCCCGACGAGGAACTCACGGTGGAGAGCTTCAGCACGCCCGCGAAGATCGCCGACTACATCGTCGCGCGAGGCTGACCGACCCGGTCCGCCCCCAGCCGAAACCGCACTCCAGGAGCCGTCATGATGTCGCCGGGAATCTTCGCCGCGGTCGCCGCGGCCGCCGGCCGCGCCACCGATCCCGCGCTGATCACCGGCGACCGCTCGTGGAGCCGTGACGAGCTGCTGGCCGTGGCGGCGGAGCTGTCCGAGGCGCTGCTCCGGCGCCACGCAGGCGGCGCCGTGGTCGTCGAGACCCGGGATCCGGTGGCGACGGTCCTGCTGACCCTCGCCGCGGACCGGGCCGGCCTCCCGCTGCTGCACCGCGACCCGGCGACCGGGGCGGGCCCGTCCGGGCCCGGCGCCGCGGTCCGGCCCGGCGCCGACGAGTCGCCGTACCTGGGGTCCGTCCGCGTTGCCGACGGCCCGGAGGCGGCGAGCGGCCTGCCGGCCGACGCGCAGGTGTTCTTCACCTCCGGCTCGACCGGAGTGCCGACGGCGGTCGTCCGGTCGAGCGCCGCCGTGCTCGCGGACGCCCGGCGGGTCGCGGACTTCCTCGGCTACCGGCCCGACGCGGCCGTGGTCTGCGCCGCGCCGACGTTCCACGCCTACGGCTTCAACTACGGCCTCCTCGGACCGCTCGTGTCGGGTGCCCCCGTGCGCCTGCTGCCGAGCAGGTGCCTGCCCTCGGCCTGCGCCGCAGCGGTGCGGGCGGTCGACGCCCGGACCCTGATCGCACTGCCGGCCCACTACGGCCTGCTGGCCCAGGGGGCCGGGCGGCAGGGGACGGTCGCCCAGGACCTGGCCCGGCTGAACGCCGCGGTCTCGGCCGGGGCCGCCCTGCCCCCGGCCGTTCGGCAACGCGCAGGCGGCATGGCAGAGTTGCCCCTCTACAACTGCTACGGATCCTCCGAAGCCGGCGCGATGACCCTCACCCGGGTCGAGCCCGGTCAGGAAGCCGGTGACCTCGGGGAGCCGCTGCCCGGCGTGCGGGTCCGGCTCACGGAAGGGGAGCTCCAGGTGCAGAGCTCCTCACTCGCCCTCGGGCGGTTCGGACCCGGGACCGGTGGCCGGCTGGTGCCCGTCGCCGGACCCGACGGGTGGTACCGCACCGGCGACCTGGCCCGCCGGTCGGTCACCTCACCGGAGCGGCTGCTGCTGTACGGCCGAGCGGCCGCCGTCATCAACGTCGCCGGGGAGAAGGTCTCGCCGGCCGAGGTGGAACAGGTGATCGCCCGGCACCCCGGCGTCCTCGACGTCTCCGTCGCGGCCGCGGCCGACGAGGTGCGCGGCGAGGTCCCGGTCGCCCGGGTCGTGTTGCGCCCCGGTGCGGTGCTGAGCGGTCTCGTCGACTGGTGCCGCGCCGAACTGGCCCCCCAGCAGATGCCGCGCGCCTTCGAACCCGTCGACCGGATCCCGCGGTCGGCCACCGGGAAGGCGCTGCGCAAGCCGCCGCAGGACGACCGGTGAGCCCCGCCGGGCCTGCGGCGGGACAGCTCCCGGTCGACCGTTTGAGCGCGTTCGGCCGGCTGCTCGTGACCACCGACGGAACCGTCACCACGCTGCTGGAGGAGCTGCTCGGCGGGCCGGTCCGGCTCGCCGAGCTGCGGCACGGCGGTCCGGCGCCCGCCGGGGCGCTGGCCGCCCTGGCGGACGGCCCCGGCCCCGGCACCGGCCCCGTGCTGACCCGCTCCACGCAGCTGGTCGCCGCCGGCTCCGGCACCACCCTGGTCCGCGCCCGGTCCGTGCTGTCGACCGACGCGCTGCCCGGACCGGTGCACCGCGACCTCACCACGACCAGCGAGCCGATCGGCCGGGTGCTGCGCCGTCGGCGGGTCGAGACCTTCCGTGAACTCCTGTGCATCCGCGTGCTGTTCGGTGGTGAGGGCGCCGACCCGCTGGACCAGGCGCAGGCGTGGGTGCGGGCCTCGGGGCCGGGTCGCGGGCCGGACTGTGGGCCGGACTGTGGGCCGAACCGCGGACCGGACCGGACGGTGACCGGTGCTCAGCGCGTCTACCGGGTGTTCATCGGCGGGCGCCCCGCGATGGTCGTGGGCGAGGTCTTCACCGCCGCCTGCCTGCGACTGGGCGACGCCCCGGCGCCGGATCGGCACCAGTCCGCCGCAAGGGAAGTCACCTGACATGCCACCACGTGACGTGTCACCACGTGACGTGCCGCCGGCCGACGTGCCGACCGGCGCACGCGCTGCCACCCGGGCGGCCCCCGGCGCCGTCCGGGAACCGTACCGACCGCCTCCTCCCCAGACAGGACCGACGAACCGCATGTGCACCCCCTTCACCGCGAGGCAGCGGTGATCGCCGCGATCCGGCGGCGGCAGGAGCCCGTCCTCTTCGCCTTCCTCACCCGGACCCACCTACGCCTGGGCATTGCCTGGTGGTGCCTGATCGCGAGCCGCGGCGCACTGCCGGCGGTCCTCGCCGTCCTGACCGGCCGACTGGTCGGGGCGCTCGACGTCGGCCGGTCCTACCTCGGCCCCTTGGTGGCCGTCGGCGTCGCGTTCGTGCTCGTCCAACTGCTCGCCCCGGTGCACGCCCAGGTCAGCAGCAGCCTGGGCGAGCGGATGTCCGACCGGCTTCAGGACGTGCTGGCCGGCGCCTCGACCGAACCGCCCGCGCTCGCCCACCTGGAGTCCCGGGAGCTCACCGAACGCCTCACCCTCGCCAAGGACTTCGACCAGGGCATGTCCGGCCCGCCGATGGTCATCGCGATCGGGCTGATCGCCGGCGGCCTGGTCGAGGCGGCCGCCGGGCTGGCCCAGGCGGTGGTCCTGCTCTCCTACAGCTGGTGGGCCGCCCTGCTGCTCACCGGCGCCTGGCTGTCCACGCACTGGCTGCTGCGCGAGAGCGGCTCCTGGGACCGGACCGAGGAGGAGGTGCTCGCGGCCCAACGCGAGGCCGACTACTCCTACCGCCTGGCGGTGGCCGCGCCGGCGGCCAAGGAGCTGCGGATCTTCGGGCTGAGCGAATGGACCGTCGCCCGGTTCACCGCGCACCGCCGCAAGCTGGGCGACCTGCGCGGGCAGGCGACCCGGCTGCGGCGCAGGCCGGTGCGCTGGGCGGTGCTCGTCCTGCTGGCCGCCAACGGCCTGCTGTTCTGGTCGCTGGCCCAGCGTGCGACCGCCGGCGATCTGTCGGTCGGCCGGGCGGCGATGTTCGCCCAGGCCGCCCTCGGGGTCTCGGCCGTGGCCTTCGGCGGGATCAACTGGGCACTGCCGCCGACCGCCGAATCGGTCGCGACCGCGCTGGCCCTGCGGGAGTCCATGGCCGAGATCGGCCGGCTGCCGTCGGGCACGAAGGCGGCGGCCGGCCTGCCCGCCGCCGGGATCCGGCTGCGCGGGGTCGAGTTCCGCTACCCCGGGAGCACCGGACCGGTCCTCGACGGGGTCGACCTGACGATCGAGGCGGGCACCTCGCTCGCCGTCGTCGGCGTCAACGGGGCAGGCAAGACCACGCTGGCGAAGCTGCTCTGCCGGCTGCACGACCCGACCGGCGGGGCCATCGAGGTGGACGGCACCGACCTGCGCGAGTTCGACCTGGAGGCCTGGCGCGGGCAGGTCGCGGCGGTGTTCCAGGACTTCCTCCGCTACCACCTGCCGCTGCGGGACAACGTCGCCCCGCTCGGAGCGGACGACGACGTGGTCGAGGACGTGCTGCGGGAGGCCGGCGGGCTCGGGCTCGCGCCGCTCGACACCGTCCTCGCCCGCGAGTACGAGGGCGGCACCGAGCTGTCCGGCGGCCAGTGGCAGCGGGTGGCCATCGCCCGAGCGCTGGCCGCCGTGCGCTCCGGGGCGGGCCTGGTGATCCTGGACGAGCCCACCGCGCAGCTCGACGTGCGCGGTGAGGCCGAGATCTTCGGACGCCTGCTGCGCGCCACCCGTGGCGTCACCACCCTGCTGATCTCGCACCGGTTCTCCACCGTGCGCCAGGCCGACCGGATCTGCGTGCTCGAACAGGGCCGGATCGTCGAACTCGGCAGCCACGCCGAGCTGATGGCCGCCCAGGGCCGCTACCACGACCTCTACACCCTGCAAGCCTCCCGCTTCGACGAGCCGGCCGCCGACGGCATCGAGTCGTCGGACGGCACCGAGCCGGCAGAGGGCCTGGTGCCGGCCACGCGCTCGGCCGGGAGCGCCCAGGACGACCACGGACAGGAGGTCCGGCCGTGACCGCCGACGAACTCGACCCGCTGCCCGGAGCCTGGCGCTCCCTGGGCCGCTCGCTGCGCATGGGCTGGCGCTCCAGCCCCGCGATGATCGCCACGGCCTTCTGCACCGAGGTGCTCAGCGCCGTGCCGGACGCGATGTTCGCCTGGGGACTCACCGCCTTCGCCACCGCGGTGATCGCCCACAGCGGTACGCAGATCGCCGCCGGCTGCGGGCTCCTCGCCGCCATGGCGGCGGGCAACTGGCTGCTAGAGACGGTCAGTTCGCGGGTGAACCAGCGCTTCGCCGACCGGGCCGCCGTCGTCGTCGAGTCGCACATCGCCGAGCTGCAGGCCGGCGTGGCCACCATCGAGCACCACGAGCGGCCCGCCCAGCTCGACCGCATTTCGGTACTGCGCGACCACGCCTCGGCGCTCAGCGACCTGTACCGGCACCTGTTCACCCTCATCGGAGTGCTGCTCCGGGCGGCGATCACCCTGGGCCTGCTGGCCTCGGTGAACCCGCTCCTGGTGCTGCTCGGGCTCTTCCCGCTGCCGACGCTCCTCGTCTCGGGCCGGCGGGCCGCCGCGGAGAAGCGGGTGGAGGAGGCCGGCGCCCGGCACGACCGGCTCGCCCGCCACCTGTTCCTGCTGGCCACCTCCGCGACGGCGGGCAAGGAACTGCGCGTCGCCCGCACCGGCCCGCTGATCCGGCGACTGCGGCACCGGGCCTGGGAGCAGGGCCACCGCCCGCTCGCCCGCGCCCGCTGGGTCAGCACCGCCTGGCAGGCCGGCGCGCAGGCCCTGTTCGCGGCGGCCTTCATCGCGGCCCTGGCCTACACGGCGGCGCACGCCGCGAACCGCACGGCCGCCGTGCTGCTCGTCCTCGCGGCGGGCAGCCGGCTCTCCGGGTACATCGGCCAGACCATGACCCAGCTGCACTTCTTCCGGACCATCTGGCTCGACTGCTCCCGCAAGCTGGCCTGGCTGGAGGACTACGCCGCGAAGCACCGGGCGGAAGCCGAGTGGTCCGCACCGGAGCGCCTGGCCGAGGGCATCCGGCTCGACGCGGTCACCTTCGCCTACCCCGGGACGGACCGCCCGGTCCTCGACGGGATCGACCTGCTGCTGCCGGCCGGAGCCGTGATCGCGGTCGTGGGCGAGAACGGCGCCGGCAAGTCGAGCCTGGTGAAACTGCTGTGCGGTCTGTATCCGCCGACCTCCGGGCGGATCACCCTGGACGGCCAGGACCTCGCGCGCACCGACCCGGTCTCCTGGCGCCGCCGGGTGACCGGCACCTTCCAGGACTTCTTCGCCTTCGAGTTCCGGCTGCGGACCTCGGTCGGCATCGGCGACCTGCCGCGCGCGGACGACCCGGAGGCCGTCGGCACGGCGCTGGAGCGGGCCGGGGCGGACGACATCGCGCGGGCCCTGCCTGACGGAGCGGAGACCCGGCTGGGCGCCGGCTGGCCGCGGGGAGTGGACCTCTCGCACGGCCAGTGGCAGCGGGTCGCCCTCGCCCGGGGCTTCATGCGGGAACAACCGCTGCTCACCGTCCTGGACGAGCCGACCTCCGCGGTCGACGCCGAGACCGAGCACGCGCTCTTCGACCGCTACGCCGTGCTCGCCCGCAGCGGCACCCGGTCCGGCACGGGCGGGGTGACCCTGCTGGTGTCGCACCGCTTCTCCACCGTCCGGGCGGCCGATCTCATCCTCGTGCTGAACGGCGCCCGCGTCACCGAGTTCGGCACCCACGACCAATTGATCGCACTCGGAGGGCACTACGCACAGCTGTACGGGATCCAGGCGGAGGCCTACCGAACCGGTCTGCGTTAGGGCGAGTCCGGCGACCCCGCCGGACTCGCCCCGGTGCCGGACCGGAATCAACGAGAACGGGAATCCCTGATGACCGCCACACCCGGGCAGGCGACGAGGGCGGACGGCCGCCCACCGGTCCTGCTGCTGTGCGGAGGCCTCGGCCTGCGCCAGCGCACCCATGACGACCACACCCCCAAACCGCTGCGGCCGCTGCCGGACGGGCGCGCCCTCCTGCTGCACGTGATCGACTACTACCGCGCCTTCGGCTCGGACGAGTTCGTGCTCTGCGTGGGCTATGGCGCGGACGCGATCCGCCGGGCCCTGCTCGCCGAGTTCCACGTCCCCGCGGAGGCGGTCGAGTCGGGTCCGGGCTGGACCCGGTTCACCGGCGGGGTCCGGGTGACCCTGGTGGACAGCGGCCCGCTGGCGTCCAAGTCCCGGCGCCTGCGGGACGCGCGCGGCCACATCGGGGAGCGCTCCTTCTTCCTGGGCTACGCCGACGTCCTCTCCGACTTCGACCTGGGTATGCTGCAGAGCGTCCAGCAGGCCACCCGCGCGATGGCCGTGATGGCCGCGACCCGGGTCAGAGCGCGCTACGGCGAACTGACCGTCGGACCGGACGCCTTGGTCACCTCCTTCGTCGAGAAACCGCTGCGCCCCGAGCTGATCTCGGCCGGCTACTTCCTGTGCACTCCCGCCGTCTTCGACGAACTGGCGGAGCCGTGTGGTGAGTTCGAAGAGACCGTGCTGCCCCGGCTGGCCGCCGGTGGCCGGTTGCGGGCGGTCGTCCACGAGGGCCGCTGGCACCCCCTGGACACCTTCAAGGACTTCACCGAGGTCGAGGACCTCATCGCGCGAGAGGAGTTCCCGTGGCCGACACCCAGCTGAACGGAGCCTGGCGCGACCGCCGGGTGCTGATCACCGGTCACACCGGATTCGTCGGTTCCTGGCTCGCCCTGATGCTGCGTCGACTCGGCGCCGAGGTCGACGGGATCGCCCACAACGCCGACCCGGTGACCCGCACCCGCTCCCGCTGGCTGGCGGAGCACGGCGTCAAGGGCCACGTCGGCGACATCCGCGACTACGACACCGTGCACCGGCTGATGGGCGGCGCGCCCTACGACTGCGTCTTCCACCTGGCGGCCCAACCCCTGGTCCGCGCCGGCCTGGAGGATCCGCGGACCACCCTGACCACGAACATCGGCGGCTCCGTCAACGTCCTGGAGGCCGCCCGCAGCACCGGGCCCGGCGTCCTGGTCCACGTGACCTCGGACAAGTGCTACCGCAACTTCGGCTGGCCCTGGCCCTACCGGGAGACCGACGAGATCGGCGGCGGCGACCCCTACAGCGTCTCCAAGGCGGCGGCCGAGCTCGTCTTCGAGGGGTACGCGGCGCTCTTCGACCAGCAGGGCACCGGGGGTCGGCAGGGCTCCCGGGACCGGCAGGGCACCCTGGCCGCCTCGGTGCGGTTCGGCAACGTGATCGGGGGCGGCGACCACGCGGCGCACCGGCTGGTGCCCGACACGATGGCGGCGCTGGCCGCCGGGGCGCCGATCGAGCTGCGCAACGCGTCCGCCGTGCGGCCCTGGCAGCACGTCCTCGACGTCACGGCCGGCCTGCTGCGCCTCGCCGACGCCCTGGCCGCCGGCCGGGTGCCCGCCGGCCGTGTGTTCAACTTCGCCCCGCCCGGCGACGGTGCCACCGTCCACGAGCTCGTCAGCGCGCTCCGCACCCACTGGGCGCGCACCGCGGCGCCCGCCGCCGGACTCGACGCCCCGGCCGTCCTGGCCAAGTCCGATCCCGGCTTCGCCGAGGAGGCGGTGCTCCGCCTGGACGGCCGTCGGGCGGCCGCCGAACTCGGCTGGGAGCACCACTTCGACCTGCACGGGGCCGCGGCGGCGATCGTCGAGTGGCACCGCACGGTCGACCGCGGCATGGGCGCCGACCTGGCGACCCGCGCGCAGATCGACCGGTTCCTCACCCGCGTCCCAGACCTGGCCGACCCCGCCGGAGGCAACCGCTCATGAGTCCCGCACCCCGCGTCCTCGTCTTCTCCCGCGAGTACCCGCCGCTCACCGTCGGCGGCACCAGCACGGTGGCCAGGAGCCTGGCGACGGGCCTGGCCGCCCAGGGGTGGCAGGTCCACGTCGTCACCAGCCACACCGGATCCGGTGACATCCACGAGCAGGTGGACGGCGTGCGGGTGCTGCGGACCGGCACCGGGGTCCTCTACAACAGCGAGACCGGCTTGCGGGACCAGAGCCTGCGGACCCACCACCGCCTGCTCGCGGCCGCCAAGCAGCTCGTCCGCGAGGTGGGCCCGCCGGACCTGGTCGCCCTGCCCGACCTGTTCTGCTTCCCGGAGGCCGCGGTCCTGGCCCGCGAGCACTCCGCGCCGCTGGTCAACGTGCTGCTCCAGGACTTCGAGGCGATCACGCCCTACGACCGGGACGGCCACCGGGTGACGAACGGCACCACCGCCGACCGCGCGGACCTGCTCGCGATCGAGGCCAAGGCGCTGCACGGCAGCGACCACACGGTCTTCATCAGCCACGCCCTGCGCGACGCCATCACCGCCCGCTACGGCGCCGACGACGCCACCCGGTCGGTGGTCCACCTGGGCGTCGACCCGGCCGAGATCGCCGCCGTCGAGGCCGACCCGGGCCGGTTCGAGCGGCGGGCCGCTCTGCTGGGCGCCCGGGCCTGGGAGCAGCCGCTCGTGGTGGCCTGCGGCCGGCTGGTCCCGGTGAAGGGCTTCGACGCGCTGCTGACGGCCCTGGCCCGCCTGGGTCCCGTGCACCGGCCGGACCTGGGCCCGGCCCCCGTCCCGGTCCGGCTCGCGCTGGTCGGCGTCGGCCCGGAGGAGGAGCACCTGCGGCGGCGCGCCGCGGAGCTCGACCTGACCGGGCAGGTCGCCTTCCTCGGCGACATCAGCCGCGCGGAGGCGCTCGGCTGGATGTCGGTGGCCGACGTGGCGGTGGTGCCCAGTCTCTGGGAGTCGTTCTGCTACGTGTGCGCCGAGATGATGGCCTTCGGCCGCCCGGTGGTGGCCACCGCCGTGGACTCCCTGCGCGAACTGGTCCCGGACGACTCCGTCGGCTACCCCGTCCCGGTCGGGGGCCCGTCGGGCAGCCGCCGCCTCGACCCGGCCGACCTGGCAGCAGCGCTCCGCCTCGCCCTGGAGACCCCGGACGAGGCCACCACCCGCGGTGCCCGGGCCCGCGACCGAGTCCTGGACCGCTTCACCAACGACCGCTTCGGCCGGGAGATGTCAGCCCTGGGACACCGGTTGATCGCAGAGGCCACCGACTGAGCGGGCACCACCCGGCCCGCGCCCGCCGGGGCGAGCCGGTGCTTGTGGCCGCACTGTGGCCAGGACAGCACAAAGGCCGCCTCCAGCCCTACTGGCTCTCGGCAGGCTCACCGCCCGGAGTCGGCGTCCCGCGGCCGCCGACCACCTGGGCCGACCGGAGGGACGGCCTCGGCCGGGCGCGCGACGCGCACCGTGCACGCCCGGCCGGGCGCGACGCGTACGGTGGTGCGGCTGTATGTCACCCCGCCATCGGTCCTGACCTCCGGCGTACGTGGCTGCCCGTCCACGGTGAGCGCCGTGTGCGCACCGGGGAGCCGGGCCTCCCAGCTCAGTTCGGCGCCGGTCGAGCGAGTGAGCGTGCTGCCGTCGCCGTCGTGTCGGAGCGTCAACAGACCGTCTCCGAAGGGGATGTCCCGAACCTCGACCCGGCCGATGGCGCCCGGCAGTCCGGGCAGGGTGGACAGGCGGTGTGCGGGCGCGTCGGGCAGCAGGCCGAGCAGCCCTTCGACGGTCTGGCCGACGAGGGTGAAAGAGAGTTCGGGGTAGTCGCCGTTGCGTCCCTGTTCGGGCACCGGGTGGGGCCGGTCCCGCAGGTCGTGGACGGCGGTCATCCAGCGCCAGGCGGTCTCGGCGCGGCCGTGGGCGAAGAACACCTCTGGCAGGTAGGTGTACGCCTCCGCGTTGGGCGGGGCGTCGGGACCGGCGGCTTCCTCGTCGATGTAGTCGAGGTACCGCTCGTTGCGGGGGCCCGCGTCGATGATGCGTTTGAGCGGCATGAACCAACTGCCTTCTCGGCCCCAGCCGGTGACCGGCCGACCGTCGCCGGTGTACCCGCGGACCGTGTCGGCCGGGTGCTCGCCCCGGCCGTTCCGCCGCGCCTGGCCGTCCGCAGGGCGGACGCGGCTCCATTCCTCGTTGAAGTAGCGCTTCAGCTCTCGGGCGAGCTCGGCGCACCGGGCGGCGAAGGCGTGCTCTCCGCGGGCGGTGGCGAGTTCGGCCGCCGCGAGGTATGCCCGGTACTGGGTGGCGATTCCGTCGCCCGCCTCCACCAGCCGCTCCTCGCTCAGTTCGTGGTAGCTGGCGGTGCCGTCGAAGATGCCGCCGCCGGTGCCGCGGGCGACTGGCGAGCCGGCGGTGCGGCGGCGGACGAACTCGGTCACGGTGGTGCGGCAGAACGCCCACAGCACGGGGTCGTCGACCAGGGTGCGGTCCCCGGTCCACCGGTACAGGCGCAGGACGGTCTCCACGAGTTCGAAGACAGCGGGCAGTTCACGTACGAATCGTTCGGGCCCGTGGTAGTCGATGGTGTGGAACGTGCCGTCGAAGTTGCAGGCCCAGACCGGGTGGTGGCCGTGCCCGGCGGTGGCCGACGCGGCGAAGGCCCGGAGCATGGTGGCATTCTCCAGGGCCAGCCCGAGCAGATGGGCGCCGACCGCCTGGTGCGCGAAGTCGCGGGCGTAGAAGGCGCTCCGGTGCCGGTAGCCGGCGTGGTAGGTGGGGAGGTAGGGCGCCGTCCCGGTGCCGAGCGGCCGATGCTCGTCGGCGTTCACCGGGCCGGTCCACCCGGCGGGGTACACATGGGTCCGGGCCGTGCGTACCGCCCAGTCGAACATCGCGACCAGCCGCGCACAGTCCGACGTGATCCGCAGGGTCCCGGTCATGAGGCGGGTGAGGGCCGGTGGATCCGCCCGGACCCGACGGTGATGACCCGGCCGGCGCTCAGGGGGTGGGCCATCACCACAAGGGTGCGGCCGGAGCCCGTGAGGCCGGCGAGCACCTCGGCCTCGGCGATGGGGTCGCGTGCGTCGGCCGCCTTGTCCGCACCGAGTGGCTCCAGGTCGATGAACTCCGCGTCGAGGATCCCCATGTCGCTCACCTCTCTCGGGCGCCGTGCAGTCAGAAATCGCTGCCGGAAGGGTAATTCGAAGGTTCCCGGGCCCAGAGAAGCGAGGGCTTCGCCGTGGGGCCGAACCCGCTCCCGTGGTGCGATGTGGTGCCGCCGCGTGATCGCGCCGCCGTCCGCCGGTGCTGCGGCCGGGTGCGGACGCGGCCTGGGGGGGAGACTTCTTGATGGTGGATGATTCCGAGCTGTGGGTGACTTGTCAAGGTGTGACCGGTGACATTTCATTGAGACGGGTGCTCGTTGGGTCGGGCCCGTCTCTCGCGCCGCCCGCCCGAACAGGTGCGAGGACGGCCAACCGCACCGGTCTGTACCTCGGGGCCGCGGCCCGTTCGGCGCCCTGTTGCGGCTCGCCTCGGCGGTCCCCCCGCTGGCCGTCCGCGGTCCCTCCGTCACCGTCCTGGACTTCGCCGAGCGGCCCGAGTGCCCCGGCCGGCCGTGACGGGAACGCGTGACGGCCCGCCGACGGGGCCGGCGGGCCGTCACGCGTGCGCGGGTCAGCTGGTCCGCTCGTACCTCCAGACGGGCGGGACTTCGTCGGGGCCGAACAGGCGGACGGTCAGCTGGGCGTCCATCCCGTGCGTGTCCAGATGGAGGCGCTCACCGGACGCCGTGTGGTTGCTCAGGGACACACCCGACCGGTTGGGCGACTCGCGCCACATGAAGCCGTCGTCGTCGGGACGGAAGGCGTTCAGGGTGACCGTGTTGCCCGACTGCGGCGGTGAACCGGCCGCCGTCGAGTTGATGTACTTCCCGCCGTAGGTCAGGTAGTAGCAGCTGTCGTTGCCGCTCCTGCCCGCGTAGATCAAGCGGATCCGCTCGCTAGGCAGGTCCTGGTCACGGCTCACGTTCACCGGGGTGCCCTCCGCGGTGTCCCCGTACTCGACGTTGAGCACCAGGGGCACCGTGGTGGCGTCCACCAGGTCGATCTCGTCGACGGCCTCCGCCTCGTCTGGCGGCTGGAGGAACCAGCGCTGGGCGGGATCGGCCTGGTCGAACTCGCGGCCCTGCGGCTCCTCGCCGGTGCTCCAGGGGACGGCGGTGAGGATCTGACTGGTGGCCATGTTCTCCAGGACCCACGTCCCGTCGCCCTGGTCGACGACGAGCCACAGCTGGGTGGGCCCCCGGTCCTCGTTCTGCAGCACCACCGGTGCTCCGGTGGCGGGGAGGGACTGGCCCAGGTAGGCGCCGCTCGCGGTGTGGAGCACCCGGAAGTAGCCGGGGTACTCGGGATCCGCCTGCAGGGTGAACTCCTGGGCGGCCCGGTTGGCCCGGTTCACCGGCAGGTCGACGACCTGGCCGGTGCCGCTGCCGCTGCCGGAGCGGGCGGCGGCAGCGGAGCTGCCGGCGTTGCGCAGCACGACCGGTGTGTCCGTCGGCACGGTCCGGGCCAGGGGCCGGGGCACGGGCCGCGGACCGCTGTTGGGCAGGTTGCTGAACTCGTAGAGGACGGGATGGTGGTCCGAGATCCCGGCGGAGGGCAGGTCCAGCCGGGTGATGTGCGCGGCGCTCACCGCGTTCGGGGCGTCGCCGACGGTGCGGGGCAGGACCGCGTAGTCGTACCGGCTGACCGGCCTTCCCGCCGGATACGTGGGCTCCTCGCCGGCGCGCACCCGGTACGGGGCGGTGACGCCGCCGAGTTCCAGGGCGAGGCCGAGCGGCTCGCGGTTGAAGTCGCCGAGGGCGACCCAGTGCAGCGGCGTCCCGTTGGGGCCCGCGGTCCGCATCCGCGCCTCGATGTTGGCCAGGAGCACGGGGACGTCGGTGCCGTTGGCCTGCGAGTCCCCGTGCAGGGTGAAGTAGACGACGTCGCCGACGCGGACGCCGAGCGCCGGCCGGCCGGTGTGCACTCCCGCGGCGGTCCTTCCGGGCACGACGAAGACGCGTCCCTCCGCGTTGGGTTCCAGGATCGGATCGTAGACGCGGTCCCTGGTCCAGACGGCGAGGTTCGCCCGGGCGGTGTTCGCCAGCCTGTTGGTGTCCGTGTGGAGCCAGTACACGTAGCCGTGCGTCTGGGCCGCCGTGCCGATGCGGTACTCCCGGACCGGCGGATAGTTCACGCGCGGATCGTCCCCGTACGTCCGGCCGAACTCCGACTGTTCGATGAGGGCGAGTGTCCCCGGCCGTTGGTACTCGCTCCCCGGGGGCGGGGTGCCGGCCTCCTGCAGCGCGATGACGTCGGCGTCGTTGGTGTCCGCCAGGGCGCGCACTCCCGAGGTCCACTTGAAGTTGCCCCGGTTGACGCCCGAGCCGAGCATGTTCCAGGTGATCGCGTTGCGGCGGGCCTCGTCACGGGGCTCGATCTCGCCGCCGGTGTCGCGCAGGAACAGGGAATGGCGTTTGCCGACGTCGAGGGTCGCCACTCCCTGGCCCCGGTAGTCCAGGGCCTCCCGGCCGGTCCAGTCCGCGATGGGCTGCCCGGCCTGGCCGAGCGGCAGGAACCGGCGGGGGTCGTCGTCGGCGGAGCCGAACCGGAAGGCCGTGCCGGAGCGGGTGCCGTACGGGGCGTACGGTTCGAACGGCCCGCCCGGGGTGGTCTGTTTGACGAGGGTGTTGTTGTAGAAGACGTTCTGCGGGCCGGAGGAGCCGGACCACTTGCCCGCCTTGGGGCCGGCCGCCCACCAGATCGGGTACCAGGTCCCCTCGTCGATCTCGCCGCCCTCGCCGCCGCAGTTGGCCCGGCAGCTGCCCGAGCGGTGTTCGTAGGGGATCCGTACGGTGTTCTGCTCGAAGAGGTTGTTGTGCTCCCAGCCGCCGTGCAGGTTGAGGTCGGAGTCGAGGTCGTTGCGGAAGGCGACGTTGCCGCCGGCCGACCACTGGAAGGTGAAGTGACGCAGGTTGCGGCTGAGGTTGTGGGCCCACAGGGAGTCCCAGACGCGGCTGCCGCGCAGGTAGCCGTTGCCGCCCTTGCCCTTGTTCCAGGCGCCGTCGAAGCTGTTGCGCTCGATCTGGAGGTTGCGGGCGTTCTCGGTGACGATCGGGTGCGAGCCGGTCATCTCGGCCTTCAGCCCGCGCGCCCAGCTGTTGGCGGCCCACTTGAAGACGATGCCGTGCATCGCGTACTCGGGCGCCAGGTTGCCGTAGTTGTGCACGGCCTGATCGGGGGTCAGGTCGTACGTTCCCTGACCGCCGATCTTCGGCAGGCCGTTCATGTCCTGGGTGAAGGCGAAGTCCTCGAAACCGACGCCCTCGACCGCCTTCAGCGGGGTGACCTTGCTGGCGTACGGCGTGCCGCTGCCGGTCAGCGGATCGGAGCCGTCCGACTCGGAGTTGACCGGAAGGTCCCACTCCAGCGGGCGGTCCAGGGTGATCGTCTTGTTGTTGACGTCCACGCCGGTGGCCCGGAACATCTGCTGGCGCATGTGGAGGGCTTCGATCATGCCCGGGTCGGTGATGCCCTGCTGCTCGTAGAACTTCCTGCTGTTGGCCGCGCCCACCCAGACGTAGCCGCCGAGCCGGAACTTCTTCATGTCGGCCTTCGGGTCCAGCCGCACGACGGTGTGGCCCTGGCGGCCCGCGAAGCCCGGGTCGCCGTCCCGGGCGGCGACCTTGATGCCGGACACCCAGTGCTGGTTGACGCTGCCCTCGAAGATGTCCTTGCGCATCGGGAGGGTCGAGGCGGCCGCCCAGTCGTCCTTGTACCGCTCCGCCACGTCGCGGGTCTGGACCCGGAACATGCCGCGGCCCGGCCACATCCAGCCGCCCGTGCCGACGTCGCTCCCGGTGCCGGCCACCATGCCGTCCTGGTCCCAGCGGCCGTTGATCACCGTGTCGTAGCGGGTGCTGAGGTCGGGCCGGAACACCAGGCGGGTGCCGCCCTCGCCGGAGCCCTGACCGCGCAGCGTCAGGAAGTCGGCGTCGACGTAGACCTGCCGGGAGAGGTCGACGCGTCCGGTCGGCAGCTCGATGAGCGAGAGCCGGTCGAAGTTGGCCGTCGGCGAGCAGGCGCTCCTGATGTCGTCGATCGCCTTCTGCAGCCCGGCGGTGTCGTCGACCCCGTCGTCCGGCCGGACCTGGTAGCCGGAGGCGAGCTCGGCCGGGGTGATCCGGCAGGCGGCGTCGGTGCTCCGGGAGGTCTCGCCGCTGGGCGGCTGCCGACCGCCCCGGTAGCCGACGCGGGACCAGTCGGGCATGCCGTCGGGCGGGCCGGTGCGGTTGGCGGAGCTCAGGTCCGGTCCGGACGCGCCGGGACCGGCCGGTGGCGGGTCCGCCGCCGGGACGGGCGCCGCAACCGTCTCCCGGGGAACGGGAACGGGCACCGCCGCGGCGGTCCCGGGTATCAGCAGGGCGAGCAGCAGGCCGGACAGCAGCCCGGCCGCCGGTCGGAGCGGTTTCACGTGATGTCCACCTCGGCGTTCTCGTCGTGTCGCGCGCATGCGGGGGAGCGCGGGAGACCGGCCCGGGATCACCACTGCGGGGCCGAGGGCTTGGGCAGGGCCGCGAGGTCGTAGACGCGCTTCCACAGGACGCCGTTGTGGCCCCCGCCCGTGCCGTTGATGACGTAGTACAGCTCGGTGCCGGCGATCACGGCCAGGGGCGTCCTGCCGTACGTGCTCGCGAAGCTCGGCTCCTCGTAGTACCCGCTCCACCCGCCGTCGCGGGAGATCAGGTAGCTGCCGATGGTGGAGTCGCGGTCCTCGGTGAGGCTGATCACGCCCCAGCCGTTGCGGGACAGCGCGACGGACGGGGCCTGCCTCGTCCAGCCGTAGGAGTTCGCGGCGAAGATCTGACGGGGCGTCGTCCAGCCGGAGGTCCCGTACCGCTGGCGGGACAGGTAGACGCGGTTGTCGGTGCCGGTGAAGGCGAGGACGACCTGGTTCCAGGGCGCGGGATCGTTGTTGTCGGTGTCCACCTGGGCGGCCAGGGCCGGCGCGTCCTTGCTCAGCGCGCCCGGAACCAGGGAGGGAGTGCCGTAGGAGGCGGTCTGGCCGTTGTAGTACATCGTCCAGATGTCGTCGTTGGACTGGCTGTTCCAGGCCAGCATGAAGGAGTTTCCGGGCAGCGCGGCGGCCGCCACCGGCACGGTGTCGGTGGTGCGCGTGTCGTTGGGGATCCTGGTCCAGTCGGGCAGGGTGGCGGGCAGCTGGTAGCCGGTGTCGAGCTGGACGCGGTGCTGGTAGACGTGGCCCTCGGTGCCGGTGTGGAAGATCCGGAAGTTGCCGCGGCCGCCGTCGTCGGTCCAGATCACCCGCGGGGACGTCCACGTCTGCGCGTTGGGCAGCGCGCGGGCGGGCCCGTTGTTCAAGGAGATCCAGATGGTGTCGTTGTCCCCGCCGCGCCAGGCGTGCAGGATGTTGCCGCGGTTGTCGCGGGCCTCTCCCGGGGTGGACCTGCTGGTGATCGCCCCGCCGGCGTACGTCACCGGCTTCCAGTCGCTGCCCTCACCGGGGAAGCTCAGGGCGGAGATGCCGGCGTCGGCCCCGGCCGGTGCGGTGCCGGCCGGTGCGGCCCCGGCGGTGGCCGGCACCGTGACGGCGCTCGCGGCGGCCAGGGTGGCGACGAGCGCCACCGCCGCCGTGCGGAAGGTGTTCGGCTTGCTGGGCATTTCTTCCTCCGGTTTGCTCTCGAACGGGGGTGCGCGCGGCGCGCCCGGGAGCGGGGGCCGCGCGGGAGCGGGGGCCGAACCGCGGTGTGCGGCAGAGGCGTCGGCGCCCCGCGCGTCAGCGCGGCCGCCGCGTCGCACCGGCCGCGCCGGCGGCCACCGGGTTCCTGACGTGGTGGCCGCCGACGTGCTGACACCAGTCATGACAAGGTGGCCGCGCCGGATGTGACACCTGTCCGGCGGACGTCTGTCCGGTCCGCGCGCTGATGCATGATGGGCGGGGCCCGAGTTGATCAGGGTCAGGGCCTCGGACTGCGTGGTGGTGATGGATGGCGGACGGCGCTCCCAGGCGTGGACGGCGCCGGCTGCTCGGGCGGCGTGGCGAGTGCGGAGCGCTGGACGAGGTGATCGCCGGCGCCCGGAGCGGCCGGGGCCGGGCGCTCGTGCTGCGCGGTGAGCCGGGAGTCGGCAAGTCCGCCCTGGCGGAGTACCTGGTGGACGGCGCGACGGGGTGTCAGGTCCTGCGGGCCGTCGGCGTCGAGCCCGAGATGGAGCTGGCGTTCGCCGGGCTGCACCAGCTGTGCGTGCCCCTGCTGGGAGGGCTCGACCGGCTGCCCGGCCCCCAGCGTGACGCCCTGTCCGTCGCGTTCGGACTGAGCGCGGGCGGCGCGCCGGACCGGTTCCTGGTCGGTCTGGCGGTGCTCAGCCTGGTGGCCGGGGCGGCGGAGGAGCGGCCGCTGGTCTGTGTCGTGGACGACGCCCAGTGGCTCGACCGGGTCTCCGCCCAGACGCTGGCCTTCGTCGCCCGCCGGCTGCTGGCGGAGCGGGTGGCGCTGGTGTTCGCGATACGCGCGTCGGAGCCCGCCGAGGGCGGTGACCCCTTCGGGGGGCTGCGCGAGATCGTCGTCCGGGGGCTGCGCGACGACGACGCGCGGGCGCTGCTGGAATCGGTCGTCCCCGGTCGGCTGGACGAGCGGGTGCGGGACCGCATCGTGGCCGAGACCCGCGGCAACCCGCTGGCGCTGCTGGAACTGACCCGCGGTCTGAGCGCGGCGGAGCTGGCCGGCGGGTTCGGGCGCCCGGACGTCCGCCCGCTGGCGAGCCGGATCGAGCAGAGCTACCTGAGGCGGATCGGATCGCTGCCCCTCGCGGCGCAGCGGCTGCTGCTGGCGGCGGCCGCGGAGCCGGTGGGGGACGTCTCGTTGCTGCGGCGGGTCGCCGAACGGCTCGACATCGGCGCGGACGCCGCGGGAGCGGTGGAGGCGACGGGGCTGGTCGAGTTCGGCACGCGGGTGCGGTTCCGTCATCCGCTGGTGCGCTCGGCGGCCTACCGCGCGGCCGACCCGACCGTGCGCCGGGACGTGCACCGCGCGCTGGCCGAGGCGACCGATCCCGACTTCGACGCGGACCGCCGGGCCTGGCACCGCGCCCACGCGGCGGTCGAGCCCGACGAGGCGCTGGCGGGCGCGCTGGAACGCTCGGCCGGCCGGGCCCAGGCCCGCGGCGGGATCGCGGCCGCGGCGGCCTTCTTCAGGCGGGCGACCGAGCTGACACCCGATCCGGTCCGGCGCGGGACGCGGGCGGCGGCCGCCGCGCAGGCCGCGTTCGACGCGGGGTCACCCGACGCGGCGCTCGAACTCCTCGCCGCGGCGCGGCTGAGCCCGTCCGACGAGGTGCAGCAGGCCCGGCTGACCAGGCTGCACGCCCGGGTGGTCTTCGCCCGCAGACGCGGCGGGGAGGCGCTGCCCCTGCTGCTGGACGCGGCCGGCCGGCTGGCGCGGGTGGGTGACCCGGAGGCCCGTGAGGCGTACCTCGACGCCCTCGGATCGGCGGTCTTCGCCGGGCGCCTCGGCGACGGCCCCGGTGTGCGCGAGGTCGCCGAGGCCACCCGGACGGCGCCGCCCGGGGCGCGCCCGCCGCGGCCGACGGACCTCCTGCTCGACGGCCTGGTGACCTGGTTCGCCGAGGGCTGCGGCCCCGGGGGTCCGCACCTGCGCGCCGCGCTGGGGGCGTTCGGGCGGGCCGCCGGACACGAGGGCGGCGACGTCATGCGCTGGCTCTGGCTGACGTGGCTGGTGGCCGGGGAGATGTGGGACGACGGGACGTGGCACCGGCTGACCGAGCACGCGGTCAGGTCGGCCCGCGAGAGCGGCGCCCTCAACGTCCTGCCGCTGGCCCTCGGCTACCGGGCCGCCCTGGCCGTGCACGCCGGCGCCTTCGACCTCGCCTCGGCGCTCATCGACGAGGCCGACTCCCTGACGGAGGTGACCGGCCACTCGCCGATGGCGTACCCCGCGCTGCTGCTCATGGCCTGGCGCGGCGAGGGCGCCCGGGCCGCCGAGGTGATCCGCGACGCCGCCGGTGACGCGGTGTCCTGGGGGGAGGGGCGGGCGACCGGCCTCGAACACCACCTCCTCGCCGTCCTGTACAACGGCCTCGGCCGGTACCGGGACGCCCTCGACCACGCCGTCCGGGCGGTGGAGCACGAGCACCTGGGCACCGCCTACCGGGCACTGAGCCGGGCCGGGGTCGCGGGGTTCGCGCAGCGCGCGTGGCGCGAACTGCGCGCCACGGGCGCGGCGGCGCCCAGGCGCACGGCCGAGGCGCGCACCGCCCTGACCGCGCAGGAGGCGCGGATCGCGGCCCTGGCCGGCGGGGGGATGACGAACCCCGAGATCGGGGCCCAGCTGTTCATCAGCCCGCACACGGTGGAGTGGCACCTGCGCAAGGTCTACACGAAGCTCGGCGTCACCTCCCGCAGGCAGCTCGGCGGCGCCCTGCTCGAAGCGGCCCCGGTCACGGCCTGAGCTCCCGGCGCGGGCCGCGCCTCCCGGTGCCCGCCCGGTACCCCGGGGTGCCACCGGGGGGGGCAGGACCAGGCACTCTCCGAGGCGTCACCGAGGGGGCACGGCGGGAGCGTGGTCCCGAGGGCATCGACGGATGCCGTGGGTGAAACGGAGCCGTGGTGACCGTGTCCATAGACCTGTCCGGCCTGCTCGCGGAGTCCCGGCCGTCCGCCGGGGAAGACTCCCTGGACGAGGCCGCGGCCGTCTTCGAGGAGCTGCGGCCGCGGCTGTTCGGCATCGCGTACCGGATGCTGGAGAGCGCGGTCGAGGCGGAGGACGTGGTCCAGGACGTGTGGCTGCGCTGGCAGAAGGCCGACCGCTCGGCCGTGCTCAGCCCGTCCGCCTTCCTGTCCCGCGCCACCGCCCGGCTGGCCATCAAACGTGGCCCGGTCCGCCCGCTCGCGCCGGCAGACCTCCATCGATCCCTGGCTGCCCGAGCCCGTCGACCCCGGCGGCGCCCCCGCGGCCGGGGTGCAGCGGGCGGAGGAGCCGGCCTCCGCGCTGCTCCTGCTCCTGGAGCGGCTGACGCCCACGGAGCGGGCGGTGTACATCCTGCGCGAGGCCTTCGACTACGCCTATGCCGACATCGCCGGGATGCTGCGCCTGAGCGTCGTCAACGTCCGCAAGATCACCAGCCGGGCCCGCAAGCGTCTGGTGGCGGGGCAGCGGGAAGCCGTGGACGCAGGGGAGCACCGGCGGCTGCTGGAGGTGTTCGTCGGGGCCGTCCGGACCGGGGACGTCGCCTCCCTGGAGTCGCTGCTGGCGCCGCACGGCGCGGGCGGCCCGCCGGCCGGGCCGGCCGGCGGGCGGCAGGGGCGCCCGGACCGGAACCGCGCAGTGGCCCCGTACGTCCCAACCAGGGGTGATGGCCGGGGGGACGGGCCGCCCGGCACGTTAGGCTGCATCTTCGGGGAGCGGCCTGGTGCCGCCATGAGGACGACGTCGGGACCGGCGTGCGGGCCGCGGGGACCTGATCGGGCCCCGGCCGGTGCCGCCGTGGGTCCCGTCCTGCCACGGAGGTACTGGCCTTGCTGCACATCGACGCCTGGATCGAAGGCGTACCACCGGGCGCGGTGTACGCCCTGGTGGCTCTGATCATCGGACTGGAGTCGCTGGGGATTCCGCTGCCCGGGGAGATCGCCCTGGTCTCCGCCGCCCTGCTGTCCGCGCGCGGCGTGGTCAGCCCGGTCTGGGTGGCGGTCTGCGCGATCCTCGGCGCGATCATCGGCGACTCGATCGGCTACTCGATCGGCCGCAGGGGCGGCAAGCCGCTGTTCGAGAAGCTCGGGCGGAGGTTCCCCAAGCACTTCGGCCCCAGCCACCTGGCCACCGCCGAGCGCTCCTTCCAGAAGTGGGGCATGTGGGCGGTCTTCTTCGGCCGCTTCATCGCCCTGCTGCGGATCTTCGCCGGGCCGCTCGCCGGCGCGCTGAAGATGCCCTACTGGAAGTTCCTGATCGCCAACGTCCTCGGCGGCGTGGTCTGGGCCGGCGGCACCACCCTGCTGGTCTACCAGGTCGGCAAGGTCGCCGAGCAGTGGCTGTCCAAGTTCTCCTGGATCGGCCTGCTCGCCGCAGTGGCCGGCGGCGCCCTCTCGGCGTGGCTGATGAAGCGCCGGGCGGCCAAGGCGGCCGAGGCCCACGAGGCCGAGGACGCGGCGGCGCAGGACCGGGCGGGCGAGGCGCCCGCCACCACGACGGTCGTCGCGCCCGCCGCGGACTGACCGGCCCGGGCCCGCGAGGGTCCACCCCGGTCCACCCGGGTCCACCCGGACCGTCACGCCCGCCGCTGCCCGGACGTCGTCCCGGCAGCGGCGTTCGCGTGAGCCGGGCACCGGGCACCGGGCACCACACCGGGCACTGAGCACACTGAAGTACTGAGCACCGAGCACCGAGCACGACGGAGAAGTGGGAACAGCATGAGGATCGGACTCCTGGGCACCGGACCCTGGGCGCAGCGGGTGCACGCGCCCGTCCTGGCGGAGCACCCCGGCGTGGAGTTCGCGGGCGTCTGGGGCCGCCGCCCGGAGGCGGCCGAAGCGCTCGGCGCGCAGTACGGCGTCCCCGGCCACGCCGACCTCGACGGGCTGCTCGCCGGGGTCGACGCCGTCGCCATCGCGCTGCCCCCGACCGTGCAGGCCGACCTCGCGGTGCGCGCCGCCGAGGCCGGCTGCCACCTGCTGCTGGACAAGCCGGTGGCGCTGACCGTCCCCGACGCCCGCCGGGTGGCCGAGGCGGCCGAGGCGCACGGCGTCGCGTCCGTGGTCTTCTTCACCGTGCGCTTCGGCGGCGACCAGTTGCCGTGGATCGAGGAGCAGGCGGCCGTCGGCGGCTGGTTCACCGGCCGCTCGGACTGGTTCGGCTCGGTGTTCGCCCCCGACTCCACCAGCCCGTACGCCGCCTCGGCCTGGCGCGAGGAGAAGGGCGCGCTCTGGGACGTCGGCCCGCACGCGCTCTCCGTGCTGCTCCCGGTCATCGGCGACGCGACCGCCGTCACCGCCGTGGCCGGGCCGCTGGACACCGTCCACCTCGTGCTGCGCCACGTCGGCGGCGCCTCCAGCACCCTGGGGCTGAGCCTGACCACCCCGGTGGCCGGCGGCGGCACCGGGATGGAGTTGCGCGGCGAGTCGGGCACCGTCCACCTGCCGGCGCGCGGGGAGGGGCCGATCGCGGCCTACCACCGCGCCCTGGACGCCCTCACCACCGCCGCCCGCACCGGCGAGCCGCACCCGTGCTCGGCCGCCTTCGGCCTGCGCACCGTCGAGATCCTGGCCGCCGCCGAGCGCTCGCTGGCCACCGGCGCGACCGTCGAGGTCTGAGCACCCGCCCCGCCGACGCCCCGCCCGCCGGCCTACCGCCCGCCGTCAGCCGCCCAGCAGCCGGTCCGCGAACTCCCGCACCCGCTCGCCGGTGATGCCCTCGCGCTGCTCGACGGCGAGCGGGTGGTCGGTGGGTTCCAGCTCGATCAGCGGACGCCGGCCGACGGCCCGGGTGTGCACGTGGGTCTTGAGCAGCAGCGTGGACTGCGGGTAGAGCGGCAGCTCGGTCGTCAGCCAGCCGAAGTACGGCGGCTCCTGCTCGCGCGCCGGGTCCTCCCACAGGTCGTGCATCCGGGCGAAGTTCGCCTCGCTCAGCGAGACCCACACTCCCCAGGAGAACGGCTCGTCGCCGTCCAGGACCGGGATCTCGATCAGGCCGTGGACGTAGAACTCGCGGTCCTTGATCACGCACTGGTCGGCGGTCAGCTCGCTGTCCCGGCGCCGGGCGTAGCGCGGCTTCCAGCCCTCCGGCGCGGGGGCTCCGTAGGACAGCGGCGGACCCTCGTGCCGGTCGGCGCAGCAGGAGCAGTCGAAGAAATGTTCGATCGGCATGGCGCCGAGCACAGAGCAGCGGGCCGGGGCCGCGGCAACGCGCCGTGCTCAGCCCTCCGGGTGGGCCGCCGGGCGGCGGTCGGCGGGGCGGGCCGGGGGGATCGACGGGGCCCGGAAGTCCCGCGGGCCGGTCCACAGCGCGGGGACGGCGTCGCTGCGGCGGGCCAGCTCGTAGGCGAGCGGCTCGTAGTTGACCCGCCAGCCGTGGAAGTGCGGCCAGGCCTCGGCGGCGGGCCGCTCGTGCGGGAAGCCGGCGGCCGCGAGCATGGCCACCGCGGCGTCGAACTCGGTGTAGCCGAGGCGGATCGGCGCGTCCGGGGCCGGGTCGGCGTCGAAGTCGACGCGCAGCGAGCGGCCGATGTCGCGCAGTGCGGTGAACCCCGCCCGCAGCACCAGCCGGGCCTCGGGCGGGGCGCTGCGCGGGCAGACGGCCAGGTGGACGGCGGCGGCGTCCATGACGGCGATCAGCCCGACCACCCAGCTGCGGTTGGGCTGCGGGGAGCGGAAGGAGATCAGCACGGGGTAGTTGGAGTGGCTCTCGCCGATGTCGGCGGCGAGCCGCTCCCAGTCCCGGTAGAGCTGGGGCAGGGCGGTCTCGGTGTCCACCAGGGACTGCCGGGCGAGCAGCTCGGGGCCCCAGGCGGGTTCGCCGGCCCGGGACTGCAGCAGCGTCACCTCCAGCTCGCGGCGGTTGTAGGCGGCGTAGAGGGTCGGCAGGTAGGCGATCTGCAGGGCGATCACCAGCGGGCCGCTGGCGGCGGCGAGGAAGTCGATCAGGGAGAGGTGGAGCCGCTCACCGCTGGCGAAGCCGAGGGTGAAGAGGCTGGAGCCGGCCTCGCGCACGGCGACCGTCCAGCTCAGCTCGGAGGTGCCGTGCAGTATCAGGGTGTAGGAGACCAGCATGCCGCCGAGCCAGACGGCCAGCATGCCGGTGAGCATCAGCGGGGCCAGCCAGGTCTGTGCCCGGTCCTGCGCGCGGTAGGTCCCGAAGGGCGCGGCGGCGAGGCCCAGGGCCTTGCGCAGGATGCGCCACAGGCCGTGCACCAGCGAGGAGTACAGGCCGCGCGGGACGACGAGCGTGCGCAGGATGCTGGCGATGACGAGCAGCAGGAGCAGCACGCCCGCGGCGGTGTGGATCAACCTCATGGCGCACATTGTGACGGTCCGCCGGGGGCCGCCGTGACCGCCGCCGGCGCGCCGGTGCGGGCACGGCGGGGATTGACAGGGAGCGGCCGCCGACTGAATGCTGAGCAAGCGCTTAGTCACCACCGGCGCCGCCGGCCGACGAACGGAGACTGCCCGTGCCCGAGACCACGCCGGAGCCGCCCGCCCCGCCCGGGCTGGACCTGGAGCGGCTGCGCGCCCACCTCGACCGCGAACGGCCCGGCACGGTCACCGGCCCGCTGCGCGCCGAGCTGATCGAGGGCGGCCGCTCCAACCTCAGCTACCGGCTCACCGACGGCGTCACCGTCTGGGTGCTGCGCCGGCCCCCGCTCGGGCACGTGCTCGCCACCGCGCACGACATGGGCCGCGAGTACCGGGTGATGACCGCGCTGCGCGACACCGGCGTGCCGGTGCCCGCCACCGTCCACCTCGACCCGGGGGCGGAGGTGCTCGGCGCGCCCTGGTACCTGATGGCGTACGTGCCCGGCACCGTGCACCGGGACGCCGCCGCCCTCGCCGCGCTCGGCGAGCGGCGGGTGCGCGGCATCGGCGAGGCCCTGGTGGACACCCTCGCCGACCTGCACCGGATCGACCCGGCGGCCGTCGGGCTCGCCGACTTCGGCCGGCCCGACGGCTACCTGGAGCGGCAACTGCGGCGCTGGTCGTCCCAGTTGGATGCCTCGCGCAGCCGCGAGCTGCCCGGCGCCGACCGGCTGCGCGAGCTGCTCGCCGCCGGCCGCCCGCACTCCCCGGCGCCCGCCCTGGTGCACGGCGACTACCGGCTGGACAACGTGCTGGTCGCCGAGCGGGACGGGCGGGACGCCGTCGCCGCCGTCCTGGACTGGGAGATGTCCACCCTCGGCGACCCGCTCACCGACGTCGGGCTGCTGGTGATGTACACCGAGCTGGCCGGCGTCGGCGGCGGCCTCATCCCCTCCGCCGCGACCGCCCCCGGCTTCCCGTCCAGCGCCGAACTGGTCGCCCGCTACGCCGGGTCGACCGGCCGGGAGGCCGCCGCGCTGGACTGGTACGTCGCCTTCGCCTGCTACAAGCTCGCCGTCGTCGCCGAGGGCATCCACTACCGCTACCGGCAGGGGCGCACCCTGGGAGCCGGCTTCGAGCGCGCGGGCACCATGGCACCCCTCCTCGTCGACCACGGCCTCACCACCCTGAAGGGACACTGACCGATGGACTTCGCCTACGACCGGCGCACCCTCGAACTGCGCGAGCGGCTCACGGAGTTCATGGACCGGCACGTCCACCCCGCCGAACCGGTGCTGGCCGCCCGGCTCGCCGACCCGCGCCGGCCCACCTGGGAGGTGCCGGCGGTGATCGCCGACCTGCGGGTGGAGGCGCGCAAGCAGGGGCTGTGGAACCTCTTCCTGCCCGGCGAGCACGGCGCCGGGCTGACCAACCTCCAGTACGCGCCGCTCGCCGAGATCACCGGCCGCAGCCCGCACCTCGCCCCGCCCGCCCTCAACTGCGCCGCCCCCGACACCGGGAACATGGAACTGCTCGCCGGGTTCGGCAGCCCCGAGCAGCGCGAGCGCTGGCTGGAACCGCTGCTCGACGCCCGGATCCGCTCCGCCTTCGCGATGACCGAGCCCGGCGTCGCCTCCTCGGACGCCGCCAACATCGCCACCCGGATCGAGCGCGACGGCGACGAGTACGTCGTCAACGGCCGCAAGTGGTACGTCAGCGGCGCGATGAACCCGGACTGCGCCGTCCTCATCGTGATGGGCATGACCGACCCGCAGGCCGAACCGCACCGCCGGCAGAGCATGATCCTGGTGCCGCGCGACACCCCCGGCGTGACGGTGCGGCGCGGCATGACGGTGTTCGGCTACGACGACGCCGACCACGGCGGCCACGCCGAGATCACCTTCGAGGACGTCCGCGTCCCGGCCGACCACCTGATCGGCGAGGAGGGCTCCGGTTTCGCCATCGCCCAGGCCCGGCTCGGCCCGGGGCGCGTCCACCACTGCATGCGGCTGATCGGCATGGCCGAACGCGCGCTGGAGCTGACCTGCCGGCGGGTCCTCGACCGCACCGCCTTCGGCGCCCCGCTCGCCGAGCAGGGCGTGGTCCAGGACTGGATCGCCGAATCCCGGGTCCGCATCGAGCAGCTGAGGCTGCTGGTCCTCAAGACCGCCTGGCTGATGGACACCGTCGGCAACCGGGGCGCGCACACCGAGATCCAGGCCATCAAGATCGCCACCCCGCGCACCGTCGAGTGGATCCTGGACAAGGCCGTCCAGGCGCACGGCGCGGCCGGCGTCAGCCAGGACACCCCGCTCGCCGCGCTGTGGGCGGCCGCCCGGACGATCCGGCTGGCGGACGGGCCGGACGAGGTGCACAAGCGCTCGCTGGCCCGGCGGGAGCTGCGCCGTCACCGCTGACCCCCGGGCCGCACCCCCTCCCGGAGACCGACACCCCCGCCCGGGTCATACCCGGGTAGCACCCGGAGGGTTGGCTCCGCGGTATGACGTCCGCCCACCGGCCCGGCCCGTACTGTCGCCGTACGGGCCGGCCGACGGGCGGCGGGCCCCCGCACGGGGACAGGGGAGCTGGGGAGCATGCGCGAACGGGGCCGGGGACAGGACGCCCGCAGTCAGTGGGGAGCGCGGGGCCTGCGCAGGGGCGTCGCCGTCGCCCTGGCGGCCACGACGGTGCTGGGCGCCGCCGGGACGGCGGCGCCCGCCTCGGCCGCCCCGGCCGTCGCCGAGCGCCGGGCCCGGGCCGCCCTCCCGCTGCCCACCGGGCCCTACGCGGTCGGCACCACCGACCTGCGCCTGGTCGACCCCGGCCGCGAGGACCCCTGGCGGCCGGGACGCGCCCGCGAACTGATGATCAGCCTCTGGTACCCGGCCAGCCGCCCCGCGTACGGCGACGAGCGCGCGCCCTACATGGTGCCGCGCGCCGCCCGGCACTTCGGCGGCCCGGACGGCGCCGCCGCCTTCAACTACGGCGCCGAGCCCGGCCGCACCGACTGGTCCGCGGTCCGCACCCACGCCCGCCCCGACGCCCCGCCGCTGCTCGGCGCCGGGCCGCGCCCGGTGGTGCTCTGGTCCGCCGGGCTCGGCGACCCCCGCACCTGGGGGACCGGCCTGGTCGAGGACCTCGCCTCGCGCGGCTACGTCGTGGTCACCGTCGACCACCCCTACGAGGCCTCCGAGGTGGCCTTCCCAGACGGGCGGCTGGCCACCTCGGTGTTCCCCGCGCTCGCCGCCCAACCCGGCCTGGACATCGGCGCGCTGCTGCGCAAGGCGCTGGCCGTCCGGGTCGCCGACATCCGCTTCGTCCTGGACGAGCTGGCCGCGCTGCGCACCGACGGCCGGCTCCCGGCGGCCCTGGCCGGCTCGCTGGACCTCGGCCGGATCGGCATGGCCGGCCAGTCCGCCGGCGGGTTCACCGCCGCCCAGGCGATGCACGACGACCCCCGGATCAAGGCCGGCGTCAACCTGGACGGCCAACTGCACTTCCCCGGCCCGGACGGCACCGGCGTGCACCTGGGCGGCGTCGCCGAGGACGGTCTGGACCGCCCGTTCCTGCTGATGGGCACCGAGAGCCCGGACTCCGGCCCCTACACCGGCCAGCCCGGCTGGGCCGCCTTCTGGCAGCACACCCGCGGCTGGAAGGCGGACGTCACCCTGCTCGGCTCGCGGCACGGCTCGTACACCGACGCGCAGGCGCTGCTGCCCCAGCTCGCCCGCCAGGGCGCGGTGCCGGCCGAGGCCGTGCGCGGCGACATCGGCGACGTCCGCCCGGAGCGGGCGGTGCTCGCCACCCGCGCGTACGTGGGCTCCTTCTTCGACCGCTGGCTGCGCGGCCACGACGACCACCTGCTCGACGGGCCCTCGGCGCGCTTCCCGGAGATGCGCTTCGAGGGCTGACGGCAGGGCTGACCGCCCGTCATCTCGCCAGCTCGGACTCCGGGTTGGCGGCGTCCCAGGCCCGGCGGGAGTCGACGATGGCGTCGTGGTGGCCGTAGGACCAGTCGGCCATCGCCCGCACCAGGTGGGTCAGGCTGTGCCCGAGCGCCGTCAGCTCGTACTCCACCTGCGGCGGGATCGTCGGGTGGACGGTGCGGGAGACCAGGCCGTCGCGCTCCAGCCGCCGCACCGTCAGGGTCAGCATCCGCTGCGAGATGCCCGGCACGGCGCGCTGCAGCTCGCGGAACCGCCGTACGCCCTGGGCGAGTTCGACCACCACCAGGACCGTCCAGCGGTCGCCGAGCCGGTTCAGCAGGTCACGGATCCCGCAGTCCACGCCGTCCTCGCACCAGACCACCGGACGGTCGGTGCCGGCCGGGGTGGTTACCGCGGTGTGCCCCACTGACATCGAAGTGCCTCCTTACGACGGAGGCCCAGCCTATCCAGGATGGTCACCGGGCCGCCGGGCGGGGGCGCGGGGCCCGGCGGCGACCTCTCGCCCGCCACCGACCCGATACCGATCCTCGGAGGAACGATGCTTCTCGTCACGGGTGCCAACGGCGGCCTCGGCTCGCTGGTGCTGGAGCGGCTGGCCGCACGGCCCGGCGGCCCGGCGGGCGTGCTGGCCGGCAGCCGCACACCGGAGCGGGCGGCGCGGACCGGCGTCCCGGTGCGCACGGTCGACTTCGACCGGCCGCGGACCCTGGACACGGCCTTCGCGGGGGTGCGGACGCTGCTGCTGGTCTCGGCCGGCTACGGCGAGGACGACGTGGTGATCGCCCGGCACCGGGCGGCGATCGAGGCGGCCGAACGCGCCGGGGTCGGGCACGTCGTCTACACCAGCCTCTCCGGCGACGGCGACCACCTCGCCTACGCGCTGGCCCACCGCTGGACCGAGCGCCGGCTGCGCGAATCGGCCACGCTGCGCTGGACGGTCCTGCGCAACGGTCTCTACGCCGAACTCCTCGGCTTCCTGGCCCGCCCCGATGCCGAGGGCGTGATCACCGCCCCGCTCGGCGACGGCCGGCTGGCGGCGGTCGCCCGGGCGGACCTCGCCGAGGTCGCGGCGCGGGTGGCGCTGGCGCCGGACGGGCACGCGGGCCGGGTCTACGAACTGGTCGGCGAGGAGGCGGTGGGCGGCGCGGACGTCGCCGCCGCGCTCACCCGCGGCACCGGCCGCCCGGTCGTGTACCGCCCGGGCACCCTCGCCGGGGCCCGGGCGGCGGTCGCGGCCTCGGGCGCCGAGGCCTTCCAGGTGCCGATGCTGGCGAGCACCTGCTCGGCGATCGCGCACGGCTTCCTGTCCGGCCCCGGCAAGCCCGGCGACCTCGCCGCGCTGCTCGGCCGCGCCCCGCGTCCGGCCCTCGACGTCATCGCGGCCGGCCCCGACGCGGCCCGGTGACCACCGTGCCCGGCCCGGCCGGCGGCGCGAACGGCCCGGCCGACGGTGCGGGCCCCGGCGCGGCCCGCGGCGGTGCGCCGCCGGTCACAGGCCGCCGGCGAGGGTCACGCCGCCGTCCACCACCACGGTCTGGCCGGTGATCCAGGCGGCGTCGGGGGAGAGCAGGAAGGCCACGGCGCCCGCGACGTCCTCGGGCACGCCGAGCCGTCCCAGCGGGTAGGCGGCGGCGACCTGCTCCTCGCGGCCCTCGTACAGCGCCTCGGCGAACCTCGTCTTCACCACGGCGGGGGCGACGGCGTTGACCCGGATGCCCTGCCCGCCCAGTTCGGCGGCGAGTTCGGCGGTGAGCCGGATCAGCGCGGCCTTGGAGACCCCGTACATGCCGATGCCGGGCGAGGCGCGGATCCCGGCCACCGAGGCGACGTTGACCACCGAGCCGCCGTGCTCGCCCATCCACGCGGCGTGCGCGCGGCGGGTCCAGGCCAGCGGGGCGAGCACGTTGACGGCGAGGATCTTGGCGGCGGCGGCCTCGTCGACGGTCAGCACCGGGCCGTGGACGGGGTTGATGCCGGTGTTGTTGACCAGGTGGTCGAGCCGGCCGAAGGCCTCCAGGGTGCGGGTGACGGCCTCCTCCTGGTGGGCCGGGTCGTCGGCGCGTCCGGCGACGCCGATGGCCACCTCCGGGCCGCCGAGGTCGCGGACCGCCTCGGCGAGCGGCTCGGGGGTTCGGGCGGTGAGGCAGACCTTCGCCCCCCGGGCGACCAGCTCGCGTGCGATGCCGAGGCCGATGCCCCGGCTCGATCCGGTGACGAGGGCCACCCGGCCCTTGAAGGAGTTCACCACGGGGGGTCCTTTCGGCGTGGAGCGCGGCCGGCGGGGCCGCTGACCAAGCGCTTGCTCAGCATGGTGCGGGTGCGAGACCCTGTCAACAGCCCGGCGGCCCCGCGAGGCGAACGCCCGTACGGCTGCCCGGACCACCGATCTGCGAGGATGGCGCCATGACCAGCACGCCCATCGCCGACCTCTGGCCCACCCTGCCCGGCGGCGCCGACGCCCGCCCGGAGGCGGCGTACCGGCTGCTCCAGGCCGCCGTGGAGTCCTTCGCCGAGCGCGGCTTCCACGCCACCACCACCCGGGACATCGCCACCGGCGCCGGGATGAGCCCGGCCGCGCTGTACATCCACTACCCGTCCAAGGCGGCCCTGCTGGCCGAGATCAGCCGGGTCGGGCACGCCGCGACGCTGGAACTGGTCCGCGCGGCGGCGGCCGGCGAGGGCGGCCCGGTGGCGCGGATGCGGCGCCTGGTCGAGGAGTTCACCGTCTGGCACGCCCGGGCGCGGACGGTCGGCCGGGTGGTCAACTACGAGTTGCACGCGCTCCCGCCGGACGCCTACGCGGTGGTCTCGGCGCTGCGGCTGGACATCGAGCGCGAGGTCGGCACGCTGATCGAGGAGGGCCGGGCGGCCGGGGACTTCGAGGTCGCCGAGGTCCGCACGGCCGCCCGCGCGGTCACTTCGCTGGGCATCGACGTGTCCCGCTGGTACACCGAGCGCAGCAGCGAGACGCCGGAGGAACTCGGCCGCCGATACGGCGAGTTGGTGCTCCGGATGCTGGGCGCCGCGCGCTGGTCTCCCGGGCTCGTCAGCCGTCCTTGACGGCGGTGTGCACCAGCCAGGCGACGTGGTGGCGCAGCTCGTACATCTCCACGGTGGACCGCAGCCCCAGCCACTGCTCGGTGGCGCCGCAGCGCCGCAGCACCGCGTACGGCAGCCGGAAGTAGGCGTACAGCGCCTCGGTGGTCGGCAGGTAGTAGCGGGTGGCGTCCAGTTCCTCCTCCAGCCGGAACCCGGCGCGGGTGACCAGGGCGCCGAGCGTGCGACTGGTGTAGTGCCGGGCGCCGGGCAGCACCATCGCGTCCAGGAAGGGCTCCAGCAGCGCCCGCTGGCGGGCGGGCATCTCGGCGCGCGGGACGGCGGCCGGGCCGAGCAGCACCAGCCGCCCGCCCGGGCGCAGCAGGCGGTGGAACTCGGCCAGCGCGCGGGCGGGGTCGTGGGCGTGGCAGAGCGTCTCCATCGCGTAGACGCCGTCGAACGAGCCGTCCGGGTACACCAGGTCGTGGAAGTCGCCCCAGGCGAAGGCGGTGCGGTCCTCCAGGGCGGTCCGGGCGCTGAGCCGGCGCGCCTCGCGGACGTGGAAGTCCATCAGGTCGACGCCGGTGACCCGCAGGCCGAAGTCGGCGGCGAGCCGCCGGGCGACCACACCCGAGCCGCAGCCGGCGTCCAGGACCAGGGAGCCGGGAGGCAGGGCCAGCTTGCGGCCGAGCACGGCCTCCAGCCGGCGCTGCGCGCGCCAGCAGTGCCACTTGGACTGGCCGGGCTCGGTCCAGCCCCAGTGCCGGGCGCGGCGGCAGACCAGGGTGTAGAAGAGCCGGTGGCCGGGGGTGCCGTAGACGCGTCGCAGCCCGCCGAGATCGAGCCCGCCGCCGACGTCTTCGACCATCGCACCCGCCCGGCCTTCCGCTGATCGGCGCCTCGCCGTCCCGGTCACGCTACCGAGCGGCCGGGTGCGGCGCCGGTCCGGTACGCCCGGACGGGCGGCGGCGGCGGAGGGCCAGGCCCCCCGGTGTCAGCCCGACCGGGGCCGGGTGGCGGCGAGCAGGGCGTCCAGCAGGCCGGGGAAGCGGGCGTCGAGGTCGGCGCGGCGCAGCGAGACGTACCGGTTGCGCCCGGCGACCCGGGTGGTGGTGACGCCGGCCTCGCGGAGCACCCGCATGTGGTGCGAGACGGTCGACTTGTGGAGGTGTTCGAGGCCGAGGTGGCGCGGGTCGCAGGAGTGCTCCGCGCCGTCCGCGTAGCTGGTCAGCAGGCGCAGCCGGACCGGGTCGCCGAGCGCGTGCAGCACCGTGACCAGGTCGATCTCGGCGGGGGCGGGCTGGGGCAGCCGCTCGTCGTCGGTCATGGCCGGCGGCCTCCTCGGGGTCGGGCGCGGGGTGCGGCGCGCGGGCGGGACGGTTTGACAATCATCCACCAATCCGTACTGTTTGGCGAGCATCAAACTGTTGCATTGACGTCCAACAATGATCGTGGGGGATCGACGTGCCCGTCCGCCTGCTCCTGCTCGCCCTCGGCACCTTCGCCGTCGGCACCGACACCATGGTCACCGCCGGCATCCTCGGCACGGTCGCCGACGACCTCGGGGTCTCGGTCGCCGCCGCCGGCCAGCTGGTGACCGTCTTCGCCCTCGGCTACGCGCTGCTCGCCCCACCGCTCGCCGCCCTCACCGCCCGCTGGCCGCGCCGGCGGCTGCTGCTCACCGCGCTCACCGTCTTCGGCGCCGCCAACGCGCTCAGCGCGCTCGCCCCCTCGTACGGGACGCTGCTGGCCACCCGGGTGCTGGCCGCCGCAGGGGCCGCGCTCTACACCCCGACCGCCAACGCGGTCGCCACCACGCTGGTCGCCCCCGAGCGGCGCGGCCGGGCGCTGGCCACCGTGCTCGGCGGCATGACGGTCGCCACCGCGCTCGGCGTGCCGCTCGGCACCTGGGTCGGGCGCAGTGACTGGCGGCTGACGATGTGGCTGGTCACGGCGCTGAGCGCGGTCGCCCTGGCCGGTCTGGCGCTGCTGCTGCGCGAGCTGCCGGTGCCCGCCGCCGCGCCCGGGCTGCGGGACCGGCTGGCGCCGCTGAGCGACCGGCGGGTGCTCGGCGCGGCCTTCACCACCCTGGTGTTCTTCCTGGCCTTCCAGTCCGTCTACATCTACCTGGCCACCGCCGTCGCCCCGGCCACCGGGGGACGGGCGGACCGGCTGAGCCTGGTCCTGCTCGTCTCGGGCCTCGCCTCGGTGGCGGGCAGCTGGCTGGGCGGGCGGCTGGTGGACCGGGCCGGTGTCCGGCGGGTGCTGCTGGTCGGCAGCACGGTGGCGGCGGCCGCGTTCGCCGCGCTGCCCTGGGCGGGGCGCTCGATGCCCGGTGCGCTCGCCTACGCCGTGGTCACCCCGCTGGCCGGGTGGGCCGTCTCGGTCGCGCTGCCGCACCGGCTGGCCTCGCTGGACCCGGCCAACGCCCAGGTGCTGATCTCGCTCAACAGCAGCGCCCTCTACCTGGGCACGGCGGCGGGCGGCGCGGCTGGCAGCGCGGCGATCGCGCTGGTCGGCGGGCGCTGGTTCCCGCTCGCGGCGACGGTGCTCGCCCTGCTGGCCGCCGCCACGGCCTGGGTCACCACCCGGGGCGCCGCGCCCGTCCGGGCCGCCGGGGCGGCGGCTCCCGCCGGGGAGCGGGCGCCGGCGCCGGCGGCGGGGTAGCGGCGGTGGACGGGCGGGCGCGCGGGTGTGCCCGGCGGGCCCGCCCTGCTGTTCCGGCGCGTGCCGGGACGGGCGCCGGCCGGTGCGTGCCGGTCAGCGCGTGCCGATCGACCGGAACAGCAACTCGGCCGTCTCCGACCAGCGTTCGACGACGTCCGTCCGCTCGTGCAGGACGTCCGAGATGTGCTGGGTGCCGAAGAACGCGGCCACCAGCGACCGGGCCGCCGCCTGCGGGGAGACCCCGGGGCGCAGCTCGCCCGCCGCCGCGGCGCGCTCCAGCAGGCCGGCCAGCAGCCGGGTCCAGTCGACGTACGGCGTCGGCAGCTCGGCGTCGATCTGCGGCCGCTCGATCTGCAGCCGGGCGCCCGCCTGGACGACGATGTCGTCCCGGAAGGCGGCCGCGGCGCTCGCGAGCAGGCGCGCCACCGTCTCAAGCGGCCCGTGCCCCTCGGCGGTCACGTCCGCCAGCAGCTCGGGCCAGCGCGCGTAGTGCTGCTCCACCACGGCCACCGCCAGGGTCTCCTTGGTGGGGTAGTGGAAGTAGACCGCGCCCTTGGTCATCTCCACCCGGTCCGCCACGTCCTTCATCGAGGTGTGGCGGAAGCCCCGGGCCGCGAACAGCTCGGCGGCCGCGGTGAGCACCAGCAGCTTGGTGCGGGCCGCCCGGTCCTGCTTGGGATCGGGGCCTCGCCGGGTGATGATGGGCCGCACCCGGAACGGGGCGGCCTGATCGGGCTCGGGCATGATCGGCTCCTAGGTCAACTCGACGGCAGACAAGGCGATTTGGACACGCTGGCGGGAATCTTCGCCTCGACGGTAAACCTTCCAGAAGGTATGTTCCTGAGCTGTCGCACCGGTCGGGGCACCGCAATGTAGCGGGCCCGCTGCGGCCTCCGCGACCGTGGGGGAGGAAGAATTCATGAATGTTCTGTCATCATTTGTGTCCGCGCAGCACCGTCCACCGCTCCGCGCGGGGTGGCGCGGCCTGCGCTTCGACCGGCACTTACCGCGCGAGGCGGTGCACAAGGCGGCGGACGCCGAGGTACTGCTGACCGACTCGGCGCGGCTGGGGGAGGAGCGGTTCGCCGTCGCGGCGCTCTGGGACCGCGACCACCACCTCGGCCACCGGGACGCCCCGGCCGCCGACCCGCTGCTGCTCGCCGAGACGGTCCGTCAGAGCGCGATCCACCTGGCCCACCGCTTCCACGGCAGCACCTACGGGCACCCCTTCGTCCTGAACGGCCTCGCCGTCGAACTCGACCGGCCGCTGCCGCCGGCCGGCCCGGACGGGCTGGACGTCGGCCTCGACCTGGACTGCCGGGCCCTCGCCGCCCGGCGGCCCTCGCCCGGCCGCGAACGCTTCCTCCTGGAGGGCGTCGCCTGGGCCGGGCAGCGGCCGGTGGGCCGGGTCCGGCTGGGCTGGGAGGTGCTGGCGCCCGAGCGCTACGCGGTGCTCCGGCGGCGCTCCGCCGCGGGCGCCGGTGACCCGGAGCCGCAGCCGCCCGCCCTGCTGCCGCCGGACACCGCCCGGGCGGGGCAGGCGCGGGACGTACTGCTCGCGGCCGACCCGGAGCGCGCCGACCGGTGGTGGCTGCGGCCCTTCGAGCACCACCCGGTCCTCTACGACCACGCCGTGGACCACGTGCCCGGCATGGTGCTGCTGGAGGCCTTCCGCCAGGCCGCCGCCCTGACCGCCCTGACCGCCCTGACCGCCCTGGCCGGCGGCGGTCGCGCGGCCGGGGACGGGGCGGCGGACCGTGAACCGCGCACCCTGCACGTCGACTTCCTCGCCTTCGGGGAGCCGGGCTCCCCGATCGCCGTGCTCGCCGAGCCCGACCCCGTCCCCGCTCCCGGCCCCGCTCCCGGCCCCGTCCCCGGCTTCGCTCCCGGCGCGGAGGGCACCGTACGGCTGCGCGCCGTCCAGGACGGCCGCCCGATCGCCGAGGCCCGGCTGCGCTGCGCGGCCGGCCCCGTCCCCGGCTTCGCTCCCGGCGCGGAGGCGGGACGGTGAGCCACGAGGACCTCGCGCACCCCGCCGGGCCCGCCGGCCTCACCGGCCGCGCCGCCGAACTCGCCCACCTCGCCCGGCGGGACGCCCCGCGGGCGGAGGCCGGACGGCGGCTCACCGAGGAGGTCGCCGCCGGGATCCGGCGCGCGCACTTCCCCCGCCACTTCGTGCCCAGCCGCTGGGGCGGCACCGCCGGGGAGTTCGGCGACCTCGTGACCGCGGTGGCCGCGCTCGCCGAGTCCTGCGCGGGCGCCGCCTGGTGCGCCGCGCTGTACGCCTCGCACGGGCGGCTGGCCGCCTACCTCCCGCCCGAGGGGCAGCGCGACCTCTGGGGCGACGGACCGGACGCGCGGATCGCGGCCTCGGTGATCCCGCCCCAGGGCCGGGCCGAACGCCGGGGCGACGGCTGGCAGGTGGACGGCCTCTGGCGGCTGGCAAGCGGCGCCGACCACGCCGAGTGGATCCTGCTGGCCGCCTGGACGGGGAGCGAGGACGCCCGGGAGCACCGCGTCCTCGCCGTGCCCCGGGCCGACCTGACGGTCCTGGACACCTGGCACTCCGCGGGCCTGCGCGCCAGCGGCAGCACCTCGGTGAGCGCCACGGCGGTCCACGTGCCCGGCCACCGCACGCTCGTCCTGGACACCCTGCTCGCCCCGCAGGAGGGCGGCGCCCGCTGCCACCGCGTGCCCTACCCGATGGTCGCCGCGCTGGTCTTCGCCGCCCCGCTGCTCGGCATCGCCCGCGCCGCGCTGCGGGAGTGGACCGCCGGGGCCCGCCGCGCAGCCGTCCCGCACCCGGCCGCGCACACCGTGCTGGCCGGGGCGTCCGCCAAGGTCCGGATGGCCGGGCTGCTGCTGGACGGCGCCGCCGGCCGGGCCGACCGGGGCGAGGTGACCGCCCTGGCGGTGGCCGAGAACCGGCGCGACGCCACGACGGCCGCCGCGCTCTGCCGGGAGGCGGTGGACGCGCTGTTCCTCGCGTCCGGCGTCGGCGCGCAGGACCCGGCCTCGGTGCTCCAGCGGGCCTGGCGGGACGCGGCGGCGATCGCGGCCCACCGCACCCTGGACGCCGACGCGGCGGCGCGCGGCTACCTGGACGCGGTGCTCGCGGCGCGGGGCGGGCCGGGGTGAGCGGCCCCGGACCGGCCCCGGTCGCCTTCTTCGACGTGGACGAGACGCTGCTCGCGGTCAAGGGGATGGCCGCCTTCCGCGAGCACTGGGACGCCTCCCGGGCACATGCCCGGACCTCCGAGCGCCCCGCGGACCTCGACTACACGGCGCCCGGCGTCCCGCGGGAGGAGCTGAACCGGCGCTACTACCGGGGCTTCGCCGGCGTGCCCGCCGCCGCGCTGCGCCCGGCGGTACGCGCCTGGTACGCCGACTACCGCCGGGGCCCGCAGGCCTTCGTCGCCCCCGCCCTCGCCGCGCTCGCCCGCCACCGGGCCCTCGGGCACGCGGTGGTGCTGGTGTCCGGCTCGCTGCGCCCGCTGCTGGAGGCGGTCGCCGAGGACCTCGGGGCGGACGAGGTCCGGTGCACCGAGCAGTCGGTGTCGCCCGGCGGTCTGCTCACCGGGGAGGTGGACCGTCCGATGATCGGCCCGGCCAAGGCCGAGGCGGTCGCCTCGGTGCTGCGCGGCCGGGGTGCCCGGGCGGCCGACTGCTTCGCCTACGGCGACCACGGAAGCGACCTCGCGATGCTGCGCGCCGTCGGCCACCCGGTGGTGGTCAACGGCTCGCCCGACCTGCTCGCCGAGGCCGCCCGGGTCGGCTGGGCGGTGCTCGGCGGACGGCGCGGCCCCCGGAACGCGGGTGCGGTGACGGCCGGTCACCGATCGGATCCCGTCTGATGCGGGAAGGCCCTGCGGGAACGGGCCCGCCGCTGAGAACATTCGTTCAGAAAGGTATGTTCTTCCCCCAGGGAGGGCGCATGACGAAGCAGGAACGGGCCCGGCGGACGAGGGAGAAGGTGCTCGACGCCGCGGCCGAGGAGTTCTCCGCCCAGGGCTACAGCCGGGCCACCCTCAACGCGGTGGCGCAGCGGACGGGCATGACCAAGGGGGCGCTGTACGGGCACTTCGCCTCCAAACGCGCGCTCGCCGGTGCGCTGATGTCGCAGTCGCAGCGGGTCTGGGAGGAGATGCGGCTGGCCCGCGACGTCCCGGGCGCCGAGGCGTCCGCCGTGCTGGAGGGGCTGGTCCTGGACCTCGCCCACCGGCTGAAGGAGGACGTCCGGCTGCGGGCGGCGCTCCGCCTGGCCACCGACATCCCGGAGCCGGAGGAGGAACCGCACCCGGCGCGGCCGGCCCCGGACCCGTCGGCGCCGGACATCTTCAAGGAGGTGCAGCGCGGACTGGTCGCCCTGATCCGGCGGGCCCAGGGCGAGGGCAGCATGGCGCCCCGGCCGCCCGAGCTGGTCGCCCAGCTGCTGCTGGCCGTCCTGCACGGGGCCCCGCACGTCTCCTTCGGCCCGCCGGAGGGGGCCGGCCCGGCCGCGTACGACGCGGCCTGGCGGCTGCTGCTGGCGGCACTGACCGGGGCCGACCGAGGTGCACCGCTCGCCGCCGCCGGCACGCCGTCGGCGTGAGGCGCACCGGCGGCCGGGCCGCACCGGCGCGTCGTCCGGCCGCCGTCGTCCCGCCGCCGTCGCCCGACCCCGGTCGTCCGGCTTCCGCCGCCCGGCTCCTGCCGCCCGCTCAGGCGGGGGAGGGACCGGGCGGCCAGGGGTCGGTGCGGCCGGGCCGGGCGACGCGCCGCCAGGGCCAGCGGGCGGCGAGCCAGTGGTCGAGGGTGGTGGACAGCGCGCGGTCCAGGGCGGACCCGGGGCCGTCGCCGGTCCAGAAGAACAGGTCGGCCTCGTGCCGGGGGTCGCCGGGCGGATCGAGGTGGACGCACCCGAGCAGGCGCTCGTCGCCCGGTGACACCACCGCCAGCGCGAAGGACGTCCGCCGGGTGAACTCGTGCTGGTGCCAGGCGAGCTGGACGAGGTCCTGCTCCTCGGTGAGGTCCGGCGGCGGCCAGTTCCAGGCCCGGCCGAACTGCTCCCGGAGCTGCTCCCGGGAGGCGGTCACCAGCGCGTGGTCCTGCGCGAGGTCCCGGATGCCGATCGGGCGCAGCAGGAAGCCCGGGCCCTCCAGCCGGTCGGGCACCTCGAAGCGGTGCGGGACGAACGGCGCCGGAGCGGCGACGGGCGACGCCGCGGGCTCCGGAGGCGGCGGCAACTCCCCGCGCAGGATGGCCCGGTGGACGGCGACGAGGCCGGCGCCCGGCTCGACGCCGAGTTCCTCCACCAGCCGGCGCCTGGTGCGGCCGTACAGCGCCAGCGCCTCGGCCTGCCGCCCGGCGCGGTACAGCGCGCGCATCAGCAGCGCCTGCGGACCCTCGTGCAGCGGGTGTTCGGCGGCCGCGCGCGACAGCCGGTCGACGGCCGCCGCCGGTCGCCCGCAGGCGAGTTCGGCCTCGGCCGCCGCCTCCACGGCGGCCAGCCGCAGGCCCTCCAGGCGGACGGCCTCCGCCCGGAGCCGGGGCACCTCGCACAGGTCCGCGAGGGCCGGCCCGCGCCACAGGCCGAGGGCCTCGACCAGCCGGGCGTGCGCGCCGTGTGCGTCGCCGTCCGCCAGCCGCGCGCGGCCCTCGGCCGTCAGCCGCTCGAACCGGAGGACGTCGACGGCCTCCTCGTCCGGGCCGTGGGCCGGGCCGAGGTCGAGCCGGTAGCCGCCGGCGGTACCGAGCAGCCGCGGCGCCGCGCCGGCCGTGCCCGGCGCGCCGGTGCCCCCGGGCGCGCCGGTGTCCCCCGACGTGTCGGCGAGGACGGCGCGCAGCCGGGAGACGTAGCTCTGCAACGTGTTGACCGCGCTGGCGGGCTCCCGGCCGTCCCACACGCTCTCGACGAGGCCCGCCACCGGGACCGCCCTGCCGTGCGCCAGCAGCAGGGTGGCGAGCACCGTCCGCTGCCGCGTCCCGCCCAGCGGCAGCGCCCGCCCGCCGTGGTGCACCGCGAGGGGTCCGAGCACGCCGAACCGCCAATCCCGACCGGCCATCCGCCGCCCCTTCCGTCGTGCCGTCCCCCGTCGGCGGTGGTACGCGGCCGGAGGGTCCGGTGCAGCGTACGTGCCGGTTGCACGCGTTCTGCACGCCGGGTCCGGCAGGCTGCCGGGACGGCCCCGCGCCGGGAACGTCCCCGATCAGGAGAACCACCAGGATGACCACGACCAGCCTCCCGCCCGCCGGCCTCGCCCTGCGGCCCGCCACCCCCGACGACGCCCCGGCCGTCCGCGATCTGCTCAACCGGGTGGACCTGCTGGAGATCGGCCGGGCGGAGACCGAACTGCACGAGGTCCGGGCGGACCTGGAGCACCCGGGCACCGACCTGAGCCGGGACTCCTGGCTGCTCTTCGACGGGGAGGAACTGGTCGGCTACGGCCTCGTCCGGGACCGGTCCGGTGGCGAGCGGATCGACCTCGACCAGTACGTCCTGCCGCCCTACCAGGCGGAGGCGCTGCACCTGTTCGCGCTGATGGAGCACCGGGCGGCGGAGTGGGCGGCGGCCAACGGCGCCTCCCGGGCCGTCCTCCACCTGCTGCTGAACACCCGGCCCACGCTGGACACCCCGGCGATCCGCCGGCGCGGCTGGGAACGCGTGCGCCGTTACCACGTGATGGCGCGCCGGGTCGGCCCGCGGAGCGACCCCGCCCCCGTGCCGCCGCCGGGCGTCACCCTCCGGGACTGCCGTTCGGAGGAGGACCGCCGCACCGCCCACCGCCTGGAGGAGGAGGCCTTCGCCGGGCACTTCGACCACCACCCGCGCGGCTTCGAGCAGTGGTGGCGGGACATCGACGGCGCCCGCCTCGACTGGTCGCTGACCTGGATCGCCACCCTGGAAGGCGTCGGCGACGCGGCCGTGCTCCGCACCCGCGACGACCGCGCCGTCCACGGGTGGGCCGACCGCCTGGGCGTCCTGCCCGCCGCCCGGGGGCGGGGCGTCGGCGGACACCTGCTGCGTCACTTCTTCGCGCACTACGCCGCCCTGGGCCGCGACCGGGTCGCGCTCGGCGTCGACACCGCCAACGCCACCGGCGCGCTCGCCCTCTACGAGGCCCACGGGATGACGACGGACTTCGCCGTGGACACCTGGGAGCTGGTCCTGCCGGTCCCCGAAGTCCTCCCGGTACCGCCGGTGTTCGGGGCCTGAGCGCCGTTCCGCCGCCGGGGCGCGGTCGGCCCGGGCCGGGGTGCGCAGCGGCGTTCGGGTCAGCCGTTGGCGAGGGCCTGGACGCGGTCGAAGGCGCCGTTGAAGAGGTTCTGGTCGCCGGGGAAGGTGCCGGAGTCGGCGTGCTGCCAGATCGTCTGGAAGCTCCAGCCGGCCGGGAGGGTGCCGACGGTCGAGGCGTAGCGGGCGATCCACAGCGGGTTGGTGGCACCGAACGAGGCGTTGTTGCCGGTGCAGGTCTGCCACCAGTTGGTGGTGGTGTAGATGGTGGGGTAGCGGCCGGTGCGGGTGTGCACGGTGTTGCTGAAGGAGCGGATCCAGCTCACCATGGCGCTCTGGCTGAGGCCGTAGCAGGTGGCGCCGTAGGGGTTGTACTCGATGTCGAGGGCGGGCGGGAGGGTCTTGCCGTCCTTCGACCAGCCGCCGCCGTGGTCCACGAACCAGTTGGCCTGCGCGGTGCCGGAGGAGCGGTCCGGCAGGGCGAAGTGGTAGGCGCCGCGGATCAGGCCGGCGTTGTAGGAGCCGTTGTACTGCTGGGCGAAGTACGGGTTGGTGTAGGTGGTGCCCTCGGTGGCCTTGACGTAGGCGAAGCGGGCGCCGTTGGCGCGCACCGTGGACCAGGCGACGTTGCCCTGGTAGCTGGAGACGTCCAGGCCGGGGGTCTGGGTGACGGCGAAGGCGGCGGCCGGGGCGGCGCCCGCCTCCCGGCCCTCGTGGGCGGCGACGGTGGAGCCGGCGAAGTCGAGCTCGGGGTGGATGGGCGGCAGCTCGCCGTGCCGGGCGGCGGAGTTCTCGGCCGTGACCGCGTCGGAGGGGGACGCGGTGGTGGGCGCGGGCTCGGCCGCGTACGCCGGGGCGGCGACGCCGACGGCCAGGGCGGCCGAGGCGGCGAGGGCGGCGAACGCGGGGAGACGGCGGTTCCCCTGCTTGCGGGTGCTGGCGGTGGCGGTGGCGGTGGGGCTGGCGGAGCGGGAAGTGCTGGGCATGACACTCCTCTGGTCCGTGGTGACGACCCGTTGGATGCGCGGACAGCCGGTGCGCCGGTGACGGCAACCGGCTGGAGCAGGTTAGCCATGTACGTGCCAGCCCGCCAGGTATCGGTGGCCACATCCTGAACGGGCGTCACATGGTGTTGGTCCCCACCTTTCGGCCTCCGTTCGCACGGGAACCCGGCCCGTGCCGCCCCTCGGCGCACCGCCCACCTGGGCCGACGCGGCTACGGACGGCGCGGGCGCGGGTGCGGACGGGGGGTGCGGGAGCGCCCGGCCGGCGCACCCGCACCGCCGCGTCTTTCCGCTGCGGTCAGCCGGCCGTCGCCCACTCTTCGCGCAGCCGCCCGAACACCTCGTGGAACTCGGGGAAGGTCTTCCGCACGCAGCCGGGGTCGTCGAAGGTGATCCCGGGCGTCCGCAGCGCGGTGACCGAGAAGGACATCACCATCCGGTGGTCGCCGTGCGAGGCGAGCGCGGTGCCGCGCGGGGTGCCCGGGCTGATCTCGATCCAGTCGTGGCCGGTGGCGACCGCGATGCCGAGCCGGCGGAGGTTCTCGGCGCAGGCGTCCAGCCGGTCGCACTCCTTGACCCGGGTGTTGGCGACGTTCTCGATCCGCACCGGCCCGTCGGCGAACGGGGCGAGGGCGGCGAGCGTCGGCATGGTGTCGGAGATGTCGCGCATGTCGACGGTCAGGCCCGAGAGCCGGCCGTCCCGGGGGCCCTCGACGGTCACCCGGTCCGCGCCGACCTCCACCCGCGCGCCCATCCGGGCCAGCACGTCGACGAACCGCAGGTCCCCCTGGAGCGCGTCCTCGCCGAGCCCCGGGACGGTCAGCTCCCGGCCGGTGAGCGCGGCGGCCGCGAAGAAGTAGCTCGCCGTCGAGGCGTCCGGCTCGACCGGGTAGGCGGTCGCCCGGTAGCCGCCGGGCGCGACCTCGAAGACCCGGCCGGTGCGGGTCACGGTGGCGCCGAAGGCCCGCATCATCGCGACGGTGATCTCCACGTACGGCGCCGAGACCAGGTCGGTGACCGTGATCCGCAGGCCCTGCTCGGTGAGCGGGCCGAGCAGCAGCAGCGCGGTGAGGTACTGCGAGGACAGGCCCGCGTCGAGGGTCAGCTCGCCGCCCCGGACCCCGTCGGCGGTGATCCGCAGCGGGTGGTGGCCCTCGGCCTCCTCGTGCCGCAGGTCGACGCCGAGGGCGCGCAGCGCCCCGGTCAGCGGGCCGAGCGGGCGCCGGCGCATCTGGGCGGAGGCGTCGAAGCGGAAGGAGCCGCGGCCGGCGGCGGCGAGCACGGGCAGGAAGCGGGCGGTGGTCGCTCCGTCGCGGCAGTAGACCTCGGCGTCGCGGGCCGGGCCCTGCGGGCGGCCCTCGACCGTCCACCGGTCCGTCTCGCGGGTGATCGCGTAGCCGAGCGCCAGCAGGCCCTCGGCGAAACCCTCGGTGTCGTCGGAGCGCAGTGGCCGGAGCAGGGCGGTGGTGCCGTCGGCGGCTGCGGCGAGGAACAGCGCCCGAGCGGTCACCGACTTGGAGCCGGGGATCTCGACGGTCGTCATGGGGCCTCCGGGATGAGTGGGCCGGGTGGGATGGGCGGAATGGACAGGGAGGACGGAATGGGTGGGACGGGCTGGAGGGGAGGGAGGGCCGGGCTCGTCCCGGCCATCCTGCCGGAGGCGGCGCGGCGCCCGGGGTGGCGTCCGGCTGTCGGACGGCTGCCGCGCGCAGGGCGGACACCGGCGCGCGGTACGGCGGGCCGGGGTGGCGTCGGGTGGCGTCGGGGCGGGTGCCGAGGTGGACGTCCGGGCAGGTCGGGGGCCCGGTCGGTTGTGGCACGATGCCAGGGATCGGCCCCACGGCCGCCGCCCCGCCCGGGGACCCGTCCCGGGCCCGCCCGAGAAGAGGCCCCCGTGCCCGAGAGCAGCACCCGAGCGGCCGCCGAGGCCGTCGGCACCGACCGGCTCGCCTTCCGCACCGCGACCACCGCCGACGTCCCGGCCCTGCTCGCCCTGGTCGAGTCCGCCTACCGGGGCGAGGCCAGCCGGGCCGGCTGGACCACCGAGGCCCATCTGCTGGAGGGCCAGCGCACCGACACCGAGGGCGTCACCGCGGCGGTCACCCACCCCGAGGGCGTGGTGCTGCTGGCCGAACTGGACGGCGAGCTGCTCGCCTGCTGCCAGCTGGAACACCGGGGCGAGCACGCCTACTTCGGCATGTTCTCGGTGCGGCCCGGCCGCCAGGGCGGTGGTCTCGGGCGTGCCCTGCTCGCGCGGGCCGAGCGGTACGCGGCCGAGGAGTGGGGCGCGGTGGAGATGGAGATGACCGTGATCGAGCAGCGCGCCGAGCTGATCGCCTGGTACGAGCGGCGCGGCTTCCGGCGCACCGGCCACTACTCGCCGTTCCCGTACGGAGACGAGCGCTTCGGCATCCCGCTCCGTCCCGATCTGCGGTTCGAGAAGCTGACCAAGGAGCTCACCGCCCGGCCGTGACGACCCGGCGTCGGGCGGTGCGCGGCACCGGCCTGATGCGGGCCCGGCGTGATGCGGGCCCGGTGTGGGGCCGCCCGCCCGTGCGGTGGCGGGCGGCCTCTGCCGCTTTCTCCGTCGTGGATCAGCCCTGGGTGAGGACCGGCAGCAGACCGCGTTCGCGCAGCAGGGGAAGCAGGTGGTCGCGCACGGCGGGGGCCAGGTGCAGGGCCGGGTCGAGGCCGTCCGTCCAGCGCAGGTCGGCGAGTTCGGCGGCGGGGGCGGGCACGCGGTCCAGCCCGGCCTCGAACACGGTCATCCGCATCGGCACGCCCTCCAGCGCCGCGACCGCCTCGATGTCCGCGAGGTGGCGCGGTCCGACGGGGGCCGCACCGAGTTCCTCGGCCAGCTCGCGGGTCAGCGCCGCGAGCGGCTCCTCCCCGGCGTCCGGCTTGCCGCCGGGGAGGTAGAAGACGTCCGGTGCCGCCTTCTTGCTGACGACCAGGAGCCGGCCGTCCTCGACGACGGCGGCGGCCACGACGGTGAGCGGTGCGGGATCGGGTTCCGGTGTTTCGTGCTCGAACATGATCGTGATTGTTCCAGTCGCCGATCACCCAGGTCCTTGCGGGGGAGTCCTCCGGGGAGGCCGCGTACGCTCGGCGACGTGCCCCGCCATCGGAACGAGCCCCGCCGCCCGGTCTCCGACGGGCACACCTCCCTGTGGACGCTCCGTCACAGCCACAGCCACAGCCACGCCCACAGCCGAAGCCACGGCGGCGCCGCGCCGGGTGGCGTCCGGTCCCGGGAGTGCCGCGGGACGCTCGGGCTCCACCCGCAGCCCGCCGGTTCCGGCGGACCGCTGCGCATCGTCCTCGTTGAGGGGCCCGGGCCGTTTCGTCCCGGGCGGGTTCCCGCCGGGCTGCGGTGGCGTGGGGTTCACGCACGGCGCCTCGCCGAACCTGCGCGAACCGGGCGCCGTGCGGGCCGTGCTCGACGCGGTGCCGGCGCGCGGGGCGTGGCGGCCGGGGGAGCGGCGGGTGGTGGAGCGGCGGCGGTGCGGGCCGACGGGTGGTCGCTGCCGGCGGCCGCCGCCGACGGTCCACAGGACGCGCCCGCTCAGCCGTAGATGCTGTGGCAGAGGCGGGCCTGCTCGGAGCCGGCCGTCCAGCGGCCGAACCGCTCCGCCTGGTCACAGATCGTGTCCGCCCCTCCCGGTGCAGTGCCCGCCAGAGGGGCGCTGACGGCGGGGGAAGGCGCGCGCGTGGCCCCGGGCGCCGGGGTGGGCGCCGGAGCGGGAGCGGCGGCAGGGGCGCCCGCCGTCCGGGTGGGCGCCGGGCGCGGGGAGCGGCTCGTCTTCGGTCGCGGTGACGCCGCGTGATCCCCGCCGTCGGCCCGGGACACCGCGCCCGCCGTCGGCCCGGCCGCCGCGCTCGTCTCACCCGTCCCGCCCTCCGCGGTGGCGGGCCGCGCGGCCTCGCCGCCCGTCGTCGTCGGCGGCGGCAGGGGGGAGGGGGCCGGCACCGGCAGCCGGTCGGCCGCCGGGGACGCGGCCGGGGACGGCGCCAGCGGAGGTGCCGCGGACGGCGCCGGGAAGGCCACCACCCCGGACGACTCCTCGCCCGGCCCGGTCCCGCACATCGCCAGCACCGCCGCCAGTCCGGCGACCATCCCGGCCGAGCCCACCGCCCACATCCGGCGCCGCCGCCGGCGGGACGCCTCGGCCGCCGCCGCCATCGCCTCCCAGGCCGGTGGCTCGTGGGGCGCCGCGGGCGGGGCCGGCACCGGCGGGGGCTGCCACGCCTGCGAGGGCCACTGCCACTGCACGGCGCCGGAGGGCTTCGTGGTGCCCGCGCCGGTCGGCCGCGTTCTGCCCGCCGTTCCTCCCGCCGACCCGCTGGGCGGCCCGCCCACCACCGGTCCGCGCGGCGGCGGACCCCCGTTCGCCGGAGCCCCGCCGCCTGCCGAATGCCCGCTCATGTCCTCGTCCTCCTGCCATCGCCTGCCCCGGCTCCCCGGCGGCCCGCTGGCGGCCCACCCGTCACCGACGCCCGGTCGTACGGGAACGGGGCCGGTCCGGCACAGCCGAGGGGCCCCTGCTCGCCGTGCTCAACGAGCGCGCCGACGGCGGGACATGACCCGTAAGAGGGGCCCGGGGGCGCGCCCGGGCCCGCCCGCGCCCCGCCCGTACGCTGCCTGCCGTACCCCGGGTGCGTTCCCCGGAGGTCCGCCACATGCTGGGGTCCATGGAAACCAACAGCACCTCCGGCACCGCGCAGCCCCTCGTCAAGGTCGCCGAGTTCCGCACCGACAGCCGCTACCGGCTGGTCCACTTCGAGGGCCACGGCTGGGAGCCGCTCGGCCCCGAGGAGTTCGAACCGAGGGTCCACCAGCTGTTCCCCGACCTCGACCCCCGCGACCCGGTGCGCGTCCGGTGGGAGGACCGCCCCTGGGAATGGCCCGCCTGGCACCCGGGCGAGGCCTGACCGCAGGCGTGACGCCCATCCGGGTAGGGTTGACGCGGCCCGCTGACGGCCCCGGTTGACACCGCGCGGCGCCGGCCGGCAGGCGGGCCGGGACGTGGGCCGGTCGGACGGCTTCGGAGGGTGGAGGGGGAGTGGCTGTGGGGGACGCGCGCACGGACCGCCCGGCGGGTACCGCCGGCTACGGCGAGGCGGCCGAACAACTGGCGGCGCAGTACGAGGCCGTCACCTTCGCCGAGGTCCACCGCGAGGCCCTGCACCTGTTCCCGACCCGGCCCGCCGACGTCCTCGACATCGGCGCCGGCAGCGGGCGCGACGCCGCCGCGCTGGCCGCCCTCGGCCACCGCGTCGTCGCCGCCGAGCCCACCGCCGAACTGCGCCGGATCGGCGAGCACCTGCACGCCGCCGCCGGCGTGCGCTGGGTGGACGACGCCCTGCCCGCCCTGCCCCGCCTCGGCGCGGCGGGCGCACGCTTCGACGTCGTCCTGCTGACCGCCGTCTGGATGCACCTGCGCCCCGACGAGCGCCCGCCGGCCATGGACGCCCTCACCCGCCTGCTCGCCCCCGCCGGCCGGCTCTTCCTCTCGCTGCGCCACGGCCCCGTCCCGCCGGGCCGCCGGATGTACGACGCCCCGGCCGAGGAGACGCTCGCCCTCGCCCGCGCCTGGGGCCTGCGCCCCGTGCTGCACACCGAACGCCCCGACCTGCACGGCCGCTCCGACGTCCACTGGACCGTCCTGGTCCTCTCGGACGTCAACCAGCGCTGAAGCTCCACAGCTGCGCCGGGTCGTCCGGCCGGCACTCGGCCATGGTGACGGCGGCGTTCACGCCGTTGGCCCGCGGGCAGCGCCCGGTGACGACGTCACGCATCGTGTAGCCCGTCCCTCCCGCCGCCGGCTGGACGTGCCAGAAGCCACTGGCGGAGGCCCGGTCCTCGGAACCGAGCCGTACCGGCCCGGTCCGGTCCGAGGTGAGCCGGGGCCCGTGTTCATCGCACGCGCCGTACATGGTGGTGCCGAACGGCCCGGGTGCGCTGACCCGGCCGAACTCGGAGGCGCCGCCCAGTCCGACGGGATTGTCGGCGGACAGGTCGTCCTTCGCCATCCCGATCGCCACGCCGAACTTCACGCTGACGATGAGGCTCCAGGCGGCGCCGGTGCACGCCGCCGGCCGCGCACCGGCGGTCGTCGGCGCGAACGTCGGGTACGTCGCCGTGGGGAGCGGCGGTCTGTCCCCGCTACCGGTCCCCGGCGGCGGGGACGCCACGTCGGCGCTCTGGCCCACCAGGCCGTAGGCCAATCCCGAGACCACGAAGAACGCCATGGCGGCGCCCACCAGCCTGCGGAGGCCGAACGAGCGCGGTCTGGCAGGGGTCCGGATCCCCGCAGACGCGTTCCCGGACGCGTGGACGTGCGTGTGCAGACGACCGGAGCTCCGACGGCGGGGCACGCGATCAGGGCGTGGGCGGAGCCAGGGGCCGCCCGTCGTCAACCGCACGTCGACGAGGGCGGCCAGGTACCGCCGCCACCACGAGTGGCTCCCGCGCGCCGCTTCCCCCGCACCGCCGACCGCGTCCGCGCCCGTCACCAACAGGGAGTCCAGGTAGCGGCGAACGAAGCGTCCCCCAGCGTGTCGCGACCGACCCCCCGGCCGCATCACTCGCGGCACAGTATGCCGCAGCGGGCGACGGGGGACCCGGCGATGAACTCCCACAGCTGTCGACGCATCGTCAAGTTCTCTACGCCCGCGCCTGGAACCCGCCCGCCCCCGACCCTTGCCCGCATGGACCGCCCACCCAACCGCCGAACACCGCATTCACCACAACTGACCCACGCCGGCCACCCCGAACCCGGATAGGCTTCTCCCACACCCGCTGCGAAGCACGCCAAATGCCCGATATGCCCGACTCTCAACAAGTTGCAGAATCCCGCCCCATCGCCCCATGAACCCGCAGCTCACGAACTCTGCTCCCCGCGCCCGCGGGGATGGTCCCTGGTCCGGATGGCGCGCACCGGGGAGCTGGACGCTGCTCCCCGCGCCCGCGGGGATAGTCCCGTCTCCCCTGGCGCGCTGCGGTGGGAGAAGCTCTGCTCCCCGCGCCGCGGGGATGGTTCCCAAGAGCGCTGCTCTTACAAAGCAGATCTCAGCTGTTCCCCCATGCGGGCGCCAATCGGGCAGTTGGGGAACGGACTGCTCTGTTCCCCAACGTGCGGGGGAAGAAGGCGTTCTCCTCATGCCCCAGGGTGTCGATGTAGTTGCTCGGCACATGGTCCAGGGTGATCGCCTGGCTTCCGTGCTCCGGTGCGGGGTTCGTCGCTGCAATGTGGCGTCGCTGAGTGGGTGTCACGGGCTGAGTTCTTCTGCTCCCATGCTCGGGCCTCAGGTTGAGATGCGGGCCGCGATGCCGTCGAGGAGGAAGTCGAGGCCGGTCCGGAAGGTCTCGTCGGGGTCCAGATGCGGGCCGTCGCGTACGACCGTGGCGAGCGCGGGGAAGCGGCCGGTTGCGAACGTCCGCTGCAGATAGGGCCCGAAGGCGGCCTGCCACTGCGCCTTGTCCATCCCGGTGGACCGCTCGGCGCGCCGCTCGGTGATCTCCCGGCGCACCGCGCCGATCACGTACGCGTTGACCGCTCCGATCGCCGGCACGGCGACGTCCAGGGCGACGCCGCCCATCGCGGCCACCACCGCCTCCCCGCTGGCCAGCGTGTGCGGCCCGAGCTGCGGCCGTCCACCGATCAGGTCGGCGAACCACTCGTGCCGGTGGGCGGCTTGCCGGGTGGCTTCGGCCAGCGAGCGCAGGACCTCCCGCCAGCCGTCACCGGTCGGTCGGATCTCGGCGTGGACGGTGTCGACCATCAGGTCGAGCAACTCGTCCTTGGTGGCGATGTAGCCGTACAGCCGCATCGGCCCGACGTCGAGCGCGGCGGCCACCTTGCGCAGCGACACCGCCTCCAGGCCGTCCGCGTCCGCCAGTCGGATCGCCGTTCGAACGATCCGCTCCCGGCTCAGCGGGGCGGGCACCGGTCGATCCGACGGCTCCGGCCGCTCCCATACCAACATGCCGACGACAATACCCCGCCTCCCTGTTACAGTGACCTCGCTCGATACGGTGTATCGACCAATACGGTGAATCGGGGTAGCCATGACCATCGCCATCGTCGGAGCCGGCTTAGGCGGCTTGCTCCTCGCCCGTGTGCTCCACGTGAACGGCATCGACGCCGTCGTCTACGAACGCGAATCCTCGCGCGGTGCGCGCGCTCAGGGCGGCATGCTCGACCTGCACGCCGGGACCGGCCAACAGGCCATGCGCAAGGCCGGCCTGATCGACCGGTTCCACGCGATCGCCCGACGTCAAGGCCAGGACCTGCGTCTCCTCGAACCGGACGGCACCCTGCTGCTCCAGGAGGACACGCCCGACGACGCTCCGCTCGACCGGCCCGAGGTCGACCGCGCCGATCTGCGCAACCTCCTGCTGGACTCCCTCCCGGACCGCACGGTTCGCTGGGGGTGCGCGTTCGAGTCCGCCGACAGCGGGCACCTGCGCTTCGCCGACGGCGGCTCAGCGACGTACGACCTGCTGGTCGGCGCCGACGGGGCGGACTCCCGGGTCCGCGCACTGCTCACCGATGCCCGGCCGACCCACACCGGCCAGAACGTCGTCGAGCTCGGCATCCCCGACATCGACCACACGCACCCCGACCTCGCGGCGATGGTCGGGCGCGGCAACTACTGGGTGCTCGGCAACCGGCAGTCCCTCGCGGCGCAGCGGAACGGGGACGGCCGCGTACGCGTCTACCTCAGCTTCTACGACACCGCCGAGGACTGGCTCGCCACCAGCGGCATCCCGTTCGACGCCCCGGCCGCCGCCCGGGCACGGCTGATCGACCTGTTCGCCGGCTGGGACCCGCGGTTCACCGCACTGATCGCCGCCTGCGACGGCACGATCCTGCCGCGGCCGATCACCACCCTCCCGGTCGGCCTGACCTGGCCGTCGACACCAAGCGTCACCCTCCTCGGCGATGCCGCGCACCTGATGCCACCGGTGGGCCAGGGCGCCAACATGGCGCTGCTCGACGGCGCCCTCCTCGGCCTCGCGCTCGCCGCGCACCCGGACGACTTCCCGGCCGCCGTCGAGGAATACGAACACGAGATGTTCGAACGCACCAGCGCCGCCGGACGGCAGTCCGCGCAGATCCAGGACATCCTGGCGTCGCCGGACGCCAGCCGGAAGATGCTCGCGTTCTTCCAACCCGCCTGACCACCAACAAACTTGACGAGACCTCAGGCTCGGGGCCCGGAACCGGGAACGGCTACCAGGACCACGGAATTCCCGACGCGCCGTGCTCTACGAGCTACCGGGCCCACGAGACCCGAGCAGCGTGCGGCTGCCCCACCCTCACATGCTCGAACGGCTCCGACAGCGGCTCGACGGCGACGCACTCGACCGCCCGTCAGGCTCTGCGGCAAGGATCGCAAGCCGGACACCCAGCGCGCACGCCGCCTACCTCCTCGGCCCCTGGAACGACCTTCCGGACCAAGGCCACCACCGTGAACAACCTGCCCTCCCCCGGCGCCCGCCAAGCGCCCCCAATTCACCTCCCTCACCTGCCCGCCCGCCCAACTCGCCCACGACTACTGGGAAAGTCTCGGCCCCACATCACCACCTACGCCGAGCATGCCCCCCAAACTACGCACCGCCAACGGCCCCCGCGCCATGCGCCCCTCCCTCGGCACCCCGACGCGAACTGCTGCCACCAACACCACGACAACCCCACCACGCGACGCCCACCAACTCACCACCCGCTCAAACCCCTCGGCCCCGCGCGACCACCCATCGGAATCCAAAGAACTGCGCCAAAGCCCCGCCGAGCACCCCGGCCGCGGCCTTCGGGACCATCCCCGCATGCGCGGGGAGCAGAGTTCGTGAGCTGCGGGTCTATCGGGCGGCGGGGCCGGATTCTGCAACTTGTTGGGATTCGGGCATATCAGGCCTTTGGGGTGCGTGGTGGATGCTGGAGAAGCTTATCCAGGGTCAGCTGGGGTGAGGGGCGGCATCCGTCGCGCAGGAAGTCGGAGTGGCCGACTTCCCGCGCGGTACGAGTGGTCCACCGTTCGTCGGCCCGGGGTGGCCGAGGTGGCGCTCGTCGTGCGGGCTGTGGTGGTCGGGGTTGGGGGCGTTGGGCTGTTCGTGGCGCCTCGGTTTGAGGTTTCCGCCGTGGTGGTTTGTGGTGCACGCCGGAGTGTTCGGTCGGACGTGCCTGATGAGTTGGTTGTTGCGCGTGTTGCGATGGCGGGATGGGTGTGGCCGGGATTGTCAGGAGTGTGTAGGAGGTGCTGGAAGGCCGTCCATCGCCTCTGGCGTGGGTCGTGGCCTCGGCTGCCCGGCGTTCTGCGGGTCACTGCGGTGAACGCTCGAAGGCGGCGCCATCCTTGTTCGGTTGGGAACCTGGTCGGGTCGGGCGGCCCGGTCATCGGCGATGTCGAAGGTCGAGACCTCGGTTCAGGTGACGGCCCGCCGCACGCCGGATCCAGGCGATACGATTTCCCGCTGTGGCAGCCGACACGAACCCGGAGTCGTTTGACAGGTTTGCTCGGGACTATGACCGCTTCGTCGGCTTGCTTCCAGGGCGGAACACCTCCTGGATCTCGGGCCTTGGCCTCGCAGGGAAGAGGGCCCTGGACGCGGGATGCGGCCCGGGCCATGCTGTTGAGGTGCTCGCCGACTCGTTCGGAGAGGTTGTTGGGGTCGACCTGAGCGAGCCCTTGCTAGACATCGCGAGCGTGAAGCGCGGCAGGGACAACGTCCGGTACGTGCGGAGCAACGTACTCGACATACGTGAAGAGGGCGGCTTCGACCTGGTCTACAGCCACACGATGCTGCACCACCTGGAGGACTACCGGGCGGGCCTGGAACACCTCAAGTCCCTGGTCCGTCCTGGCGGCACGGTGGCACTGATCGACAACGTCTCAGATCTCTGTCCGACGCCGCCCCGAGCGGCATACACCTGGCCGGCGGTCTGGGGGTTCCCGCGCAGCGTGCGCGAACTCGGTCTGCGGGACGCCTGGTTCATGCTGCGGTTCTGGCACAGCAAACCCTGGCTCGACCACTTGCTCAGTGACCGGTACCTCTCCCGCGACCAGTTCCGCTCCCTCTACGGCTCGGTCTTCCCGGGAGCCCACTTCGATGATCTGGGGTTCGCACTGGCGATGAGCTGGAAAGCGCCTGCGCTGAATTGATGAGAACTCCAGAACGGCCACCTGATCTCGGAGAGTGAGCGTTTTCAGGTTCGCCACTCCGGGGTGACGCCGTGGCCCTCGCTTGAGTCCTGGAAGCTGTTCGGCTGGGCCCGCCGGGCACAGTGGCTTGTCTGTGAAAGTCGCGGGCGGGCAGTTCGCTGAGGGGCCGACCCTGCGCTTCGGGGCGGAAGACGATCGTGGGGAGGAATGGAACACACGCTCCAAGTACCATCTCTGCAAGGTTCTCCGGCCGGTACTTCTCAACCTCCGCAGTGGCGTGGTCGGACGGAGACATTTCTGCAGGGAGGGCAGAGGGCGATGAGTGTGGCTGAGAGTTGGTCGCGTGTGATGAGTCTTCTTCGGGAGCACGCGCCGGCCGATCACGCGGATCTGCCGGGGCCCGCTACGGAGCAGATGCTCGCGGCAGCCGAAGAGCGGATGGGGATCTCCCTGCATGGGGACCTGCGGACGTGGCTGTTGCAGAACAATCCGGATCTGCCGGTGGAAGACGTCGACGACGACGTGATGTGCTGCGGCTTCGACGGGTTCCCCGACGAGGGAAGCTTCTTTCTGGGTATCCGGGCGATGGAGAGGCTTTATGCGAACCGCTCGACGTCCTGTGGATTCGACCCTCCGGACCAGCCGGACTATCCGTTCTGGCGTAACGAGTGGATCCCGTTCCTGTCCGACCAGGACGGCTGGAGGGGAAAGTTCATCGATGTGCGGGACGGGCGTGTCGGCAGCTGGTTCGTGGGTGAGATCACGGTCACGGGCGAGTACGAGTCGATGGCCCGGTACTTCGACTCCGTGGCAGAGACGCTGACGAGGATCGCTGGTGGAAGCTCCCCGGTCTGTCGGTTCACCGAAGGCCGACTTGTCTGGTCGTGAGACGGTCCTCAACCGGATGACGGCCATTGCCAGGCCGCCCTCACCTTGGAACGACAATGAGCCTCGTCAGCGATGGCGTTCCAGCGTGAGGACGGCTGCGGCGATGACGGTCATCCGGTTGGGGCTGCAGCGGGCCCGGCGGAGGATCTGCCAGGACTTGAGTCGAGCGATGCTTCGTTCGACCGTTGCTCGTGCCGCTGACAAGGCTCGGTTGATTGTCCGCTGGGTCGTGGTGAGGTCCCGGCCGGGAAGCCGACTGATGGGTGTGGTCATCCAGGAGCCGGCCCCGATGTAGGCACGGTCGGCGAGCACGGGGACGCCCTGGCGTTCGCAGATCCGGATGATGCGGTGGGCACGGGCCGCGGTCAGGTCGTGGGTGCGGCCGGGCAGCGCGGGTGAGATCCACAGCAGCTTGCCGGTGGGATCGGCCACGACCTGCACGTTCACGCCGTGACGGCGGTGCTTCTGGGAGAAGTCGGCCCGACTGTCGCCGACCCGGTCGCACTCGGCGAGCGTCCCGTCGAGCAGGACGTAGTCCGGGTCGGTCTCGCGCAGGACCCGCAGGAGGCCGGGTGCTTGGCGGGACAGGTGGCCGACGACGGCCGTGACGTAGGTGTGGGCGGTCCCCACGGATATGCCGAATCCGGCGGCGATCTGTGCGAGCGTGTCGTGCCGGCGCAGGTAGACCAGGCCGACGAGAGCACGCTGGTGAGGCGGCAGTTTGCAGCGTCGGTCACCCTCACGGGTGACGATGAGCATGGATACCCACTCGACCAGAGCGTGCGGCAAGTCGAGTGCGGCAGGACGGGGAACCAACGAGGCACCTGTGCTGATGAATTGAGACGTCGAGCACATCTCTCAACGGCACGGGAGCCTCGTGTGCTACGGGACGCTGGCCCGTCACCCGATCCGGGGAAGGGGCTGGATGAGCAACCCGTGCTCGGTCTCGACCAGGATCCCGTGTTCGACCAGCCGCTTGAGCTTCACTGGATCTGATCTTTGCAGGCGTTCTTTAGTACTCCAGTCATACTTCGCGATCTGGTTCGATGACCCACGGGACCTTCTGGCCTCAGCCGAGTCACGGAGGTGGGCGGATGGACGAGCGCACGGTCATGTTGAACGAACTCGCGCGGGGCCTGCGCCCGCTCGGGCAGGGTGTCGAGTGGTTCGAAGCCCTCCCCTCCGAGGACCAGTTCGAGGTCCTGCGGGATCTGGGCGGGCACGGCCTTCAGGCGCGCGCGACGGTGGAGGATGGGCCCGAGGGCATGCGACTCGCCGGTATCCGGCCGACGCACACCCCGGCGGTGCTGATCACGCGTGGACAGTTGGCCGGGCAGCTGACAAAGATCATCAATCTGCCGCAGCACGAGCGCGTGAAGGCGCTTCGGTTGCTGGTCGCGCTACTGGGGGTGGCGGACAAGCGCTGCCGGGAGCGGTTCTGCGCCGGCGGATGCACCCATGCATGGCACCGGTTGGCGGCAGGGGCCGATACGGAAGCGGCCACCGCGTGATCATCAGAGGTTGTGTGAGCTTCTGAAGATGGCGCCATGGCCGCGGGCCATGGCGCAGACCCTGCCCGCTGGCGGGCGATGCTCGACCAGGCCACGGCCCGCCTCGCGGGCCGGTTCCGCCGAGTGGAACCGAGGGTGACGGCACGGGCGTTCGTCCTCGGATTGCTGTCGGGCGTCGAACGCGAGAACTGCTGGCAGCTGGCCGAGGAGGCCGGCCATGCCCGCCCCGGCGCGATGCAGCGGCTGCTGCGAAGCGCACGCTGGGACGCCGACGGGGTGCGCGACGAGGTCCGTTCCTCTGAGCTGGCCCACCTCGGCGGTGACGGGGTGTTGGTTGTGGACGAGACAGGGTTCTTGAAAAAGGGCCTCCGTTCGGCGGGCGTACAGCGGTAGTACACCGGCACTGCCGGTCGGATCGAGAATGCCCGGGTCGGCGTGTTCCTCGCCTACGCATCCTCGCGGGGGCGGGCCCTGATCGACCGTCGGCTCCACCTTCCCGAGCACACCTGGTGCCGGGATCCCGATCGCCGGTCGGGCTCCGCGGTTCACGAGCAGGTGGAGTTCGCCACCAAGTCCCGCCTGGCATCGCAGATGATCGAAGCGGTCCTGGATGCCGGGTGCTCCTCCTCGTGGGTGACCGGCGATGAGGTCTGCGGCCAGGACCCCCAGCTTCGCTCCGTCCTGGAGGCACGCGGGATCGGCTACGTCCTGGCGGTCGCCTGCACCACCAAGGTGAGGATCAACGAGAACCGCACAGTGGTCAAGGCCGTCACCGTGGCCGCGTCACTGCCCCGGGACACCTGGCACAGGCAGAGCGCCGGCGCCGGCGCGAAGGGCCCGCGCTACTACGACTGGGCGTGGGTGCAGACCGGAGCGGACAAGAACCGGTGCCTGCTGATCCGCCACAACCCCGCAACCGGCGAACTCGCCTTCCATCTGTGCTGGTCCGGGTGAGGTGGCCCTGTCCGCGCTGGTGCGCGTCGCCTGGACCAGGTGGTGCACAGAAGAGTGCTTCCAAGCCGCACAAGGCCAGGTTGGCCTGGACCACTACCAGGTCCGCCACTGGACCTCTTGGCACCGCCACATCACCCTGGCCATGCTCGCGCTGGCCTTCCTCGCCGCCGTCGCCGTCAGTGCGAAGCCCAACCAGGGCACCACGGACCCGAACCGTCCAGTCCGCAGCAGCGACCCGATCGACCTGACCATCCCGGAGATCCGCCACCTCATCGGCACGCTGTTCGGACGGCCGACCGCACCTCCGCACCGCCTTCTGGCCTGGCCAACCTGGCGCAGACTCCACCAGGCACAGGCCAGAAGCTGCCACTACCGACACCAGGACGCCCCACCCACCCACGCGCCCGCCGCTCGCCACCGGCTCCCGTTTCGCGCCGACCACTGGGAGGCGCCCGGACACTCCGGCCGGGGAGGGGGAGCGCCACGGCGGCCCTGGAGCGGGGTGGGGCAGCACTGGACCCGGCGTGAACCCGAGCCCGCCCTACCCAACTGCACCACCAGCCACCAACAGCTCGAAGAAGGTAAGGGAGAGAGGGGTGTCGGCATGCCCGGGCGCCCAGAATCTTGGGACTGATCTGGGGAAATGTCGCAAGGTCGGCTGGAGGTACCGCCTGCCCGTTGTGGGCGCGCCGTACACGGGCCCAGCGGGCGCTATCGGAGCAGGACGTACAGCAAGGAGCCGACGGCGACGAGGGCCAGGAGAACCGGGAGGAAGCAACTGCTTCCTCCGGAGCTCGCGGACGCCGCGAGACTCCCCCCGCCACCGGGCGCGTCGGTCGGGAAGGTGGGGAAGCGGGGAGCGTCCCACTGGTGGGTGCCGTCGCTCTGGAGGGTGCCCAGGTGGAGACCGCCGGTCAGGCGGCGTTGCCAACGGCGGCCCGCGGCGTCGGTGAACTCGACGGCGAGCTCGGCCAGCCGGGGCGGCGTTCCTTCTGCGGGCAGTTGGATGTTCCGTGTGCTGTGGGCCTGCAGGTCGAAGGGTTCCATGGTGCTGGTCGCGGCTTCGCGGGTGTAGATCACGTGGACATCCGTGATCGGCAGTGGGGCGCCGTTGGAGACCTCACCAGCCAGGCATCCGGGGCGGCGGCCGGGTTCGCCCCCGCGAGCCGCCTGATGACTCTCGCGTGGACGGGTGCGGCCTGGGCCATCTCCTCGCGCGCCGCGATTGCCCGCAGGTTCTGCTGTTCGGCCGCTTCCTCAGCCGCAGCACGCCTGGCCGCCTCGGCGGCCGTCCCGCTTCTCCTTTGCGACCGTGCGACGGCGATCGGCAAGGCTGATCCAAAGTGCCGTCAGGCTGCTGAGCACTCCGGCAATGGCGGTAATCAACGCGATCACGCAGTCATGCTGACGGTATGTGACGACTGGTGTCTATGGTCTGTGGGAGCCTGCACGCTGTCCGGTCACTTGGCGGGCGGCGGGACGGGGTGCGGGATGGAGTCGCTCTTGAGAGGCGGCGGAAAGCGTGGCCGGCTTCGGGTGGGCCGCCGGCGACTCTGGGCGCCGCCGCGAGCCGTGGCGGGGCCGTCGGAGAACGGGTTGCCACGGCTGTGTGACGGCGCCGCGCTGCCGGTTCGGAGGCCGGGGTGACGAACGTGGGCGCGGCGGCGTTGGAGCAGGGGTGAGCAGCACCTCCTCTCCCCGCCCACGGCGCAGCGGCACCGGGTTGGCGCCGGGCGTCGTTGGTCGGGCCTTCGCCGTCGTGGTCCCCGCTTCCTTGGGCCCGGGAGTCGGTCGACGCCGACCTGCAGCGCGTGCTGGTCGGCCATCAGCGGCTGGTGGCCGCGCGGCGGGAGGCGGCATCCGAGGACTTGGACGAGGACGCTCTGGGCGTGGCGGCCCAGGAGGCCCGCCAGGACGGACAGGACCATCCCCGCACGCGCGGGAAGCAGGCCAGCGTCCGCTCGGACAGCAGGCCGGCGAAGGGACCATCCCCGCACGCGCGGGGAGCAGAGTTCGTGAGCTGCGGGTTTATCGGGCGGTGGGGCGGGATTCTGCAACTTGTTGGGATTCGGGCATATCGGGCCTTTGGGGTGCTTCATGGTGGATGCTGGAGGAGTCTATCGAGGGCCGGCTGGGGTGAGGGGCGGTATCCGGCGCGCAGGAAGTCGGAGTGGCCGACTTCCTGCGCGGTGCGAGCGGTTCAGCGTTCGGTGGGGCGGGGCGGGGTGGGTGGGTGGCCGCTCTTCGTGTGTGGTCGGTGGGGTGTTCTGCGGTGACGCGAGACGGTCTGCTGGCGCAGGGGGCGTTGAGGGAGGATTGGTCGCGGCGGGTGCTGGACGATCAAGGGAGGCCACCGATGGATGGCGAGGAGAGCCTGCGCCGCTTCGGGCTGCGCCCCGCTCGCGGGCAGCTCGACGAGATCCGCGGGCTGCTCAGGGAGCACACGGAACGTGAGCGGCGTGCTCAAGGCGAAGGCGACACCGAGCTGATGAAGCTCTGTTGCGTCCAGCTGTTCAACAGTGGTGACCTCGACGACGCCCTCCTCGTCTGGAGCGCGAAGGAGTCCAGCTTCGACGCGGCGTGCTCGATCGACATCGAGCTGCTTCTCGGTCGTGGAATCGAGGCGACGAAGGCCCACCTCTCGGCTCATCCTTCCCCGACTGCGCCGGCGGTGCTCGACCGCCTTCGCGAGCTCGAATCGGAGGGCGCGTTCGAGGGGTTCTCGGTGGAGGAACGTTCGGCCGGCTACGACCGGTACTACGAGGGGGAGTGAGTCCCGTCAATCCGAGGGGGTTCCCTGGGTGCGGGTGAGCCGCCAGATCTGGTCCACGCCGGTTCCGGCCGGGGCGGGGTGTTCGGCGGGGCGGCGGCGGTGTTCGGTGAATCCGAGGCGGGCCGGGATGGCGGCGCTTGGGAGGTTGGCCGGGTCGTGGACGATCTCGACGTAGTCGACGCCGGGGAGGCGGAAGGCCTGTTCGACCAGGGCGCGGGTGGCCCGGGTGGCCAGGCCCCGGCCGGTGGCGGCGGGGTGCAGCCAGTAGCCGATCTCGCGGCCGTTGTCCGAGGTCCCCGGGGGGCGGGACAGCATGCAGAGACCGACGATCGCCCCGTCGGCCACGATCGCGTAGCTGAACGCCTCGCCGCCGGCCCAGAGTTCCGGGCGGCGAGCGAGGAACTCGGCGGTCCTGGCCAGGCTGTGCTCGGTGACCCAGGCCATCCACGGGCGCAGGTGATCCAGTGACTCCTCGATGACCCGGAAGAACTCCGGAAGGTCCGCCTCGCCGTTGAAGCGGCGCAGCGTCAGGTCGTCCAGTTCGATCACCTGCTGTGGAAGGTCCATGCCAGGAGCATTGCGGGTGGGTCCCGCCGTCGGCAACACGATTGGCCGAGCCGTCGCCGGGAGCGCTCGAAGGCCGGTGCGGCGGCGAACGGTTGACGGTCGCCGTCGTGGTCGGTGCGGAGGCCGGCCACGACGGCGGACCCGGGTGTCGGACGCTAGGAGCTGTTCAAGGTTCGGATCTTGGCCTGGCCCTGATGGCGGGCTGGTGTGTCTGGTAGAACTCGGGGGCGTGGCGCGTTTTGACGTGACG
>NZ_JBEOWI010000026.1:0-116476 GCF_040296005.1 Kitasatospora sp. NPDC002551
CGCCCGCGACGAGGGCGGGCAGTCGCTCGACTGCCCGCCCTCGTCGCGTCCGTACCGTCCGCCGGTACGGGCGGGAGGTCTCAGAATCCGCCGGTCTGCTCGTCCCGCCGGCGCTGCCAGCGCTGCTCGACCCGGTCCATCATCCCGGCCTTGCGGCGGGGCGCGGCGGCCGGACCACTGGCACGCTGCGCCTGGCCCGCGGGCCCGCGGCGCCAGCCCGTCACGGCGAAGACTGCGCACCCGAGCATCACCAGGAAGCCCACCACACTGACCCAGATCTGGTCGACGACCATGCCGCCCATCAACAGGCCGATGCCGACCACGAAGCCGCCGATGGCCAGATAGACCCGTCGACGGGTGTAGGTGCGCAGACCGGTTCCCTCAAGCGCCGACGCGAATTTGGGATCTTCGGCATACAGCGCTCGCTCCATCTGGTCGAGCAGTCGCTGCTCGTGCTCCGAGAGCGGCACGGAGTCCTCCTACTCGTCGGTCGCCGGTGCGACCGGTCCGCCGCCCCGGTCGGGGTGGCAAGTCCAATCAGCCTTCAGAACACGCGGTCGGACGCCTGTGCGGGGGCCCGGGCCCGTGTCGTCCATATGCCCCGAGCGTCCGGCGGTCATGCTTTCCGGCTTTACCCAGATCATACGGTCCACGGGCCCTTCGCGGAGTGGTCGACCACGCGTGGGCCCGGCCACTTCGGCGGCTCCTCGCCGCACCCTCCTCAACGCGGAGGGGTGCGGACAAGTGCCCGATCCGTTGGAATCGGCCCGGACCTGGGGAGATCCCGAGGAGAAGGCGGGGAGACGAGTGGAAGACGCGCCGACGGTGCGCCGGCGAACGGCGGGAATTCCGTCGGCGAACGGCCGGAGGTCGGCCGGCGAACGGCGGTGGCCGGCCGGTCAGCCCAGGGTGGCCAGCAGGTGGAGCTGGGTCGCCACCGCGTGGAAGGCCGGCTGCCCGGCGGCGGCCTCCTCCAGCTTCAGCAGCGCGTCCAGCGCGCCCGGCTCGGTGTCCACCAGGACGCCCGGCACCAGGTCGGCGAAGACCCGCACGCCGTGCACCGACTCCACCCGCAGACCGGCGCCGGCCGCCAGCCGGTCCAGCTCCTCGCCGGTGAAGCGGCGCGGCATCGGGTCGTTCGCGCCCCAGCGGCCGTCGGCGGCGCCCAGTACCGCGCGGGCGTCGTCGAAGTGACCGCCGAGCGCGCGGGCGAGCACGGCGCCGTTGCGGTTGGCGGCCAGCAGGCTCACGAAACCGCCCCGGCGCAGGGTGCCGGCCAGGCTGCGGAGCGCCTCGGCCGGGTCGTCGACGACCTCCAGCACGCCGTGGCAGAGCACCGCGTCGACGGTGCCGGGCGCGACCAGCTCGGGGAGCGTCTGGGTGTCGCCCTGCACGGCGCGGACCAGGTCGGTCACGCCGGCCTCGGCGGCCCGCCGCTCCAGCGCGAACAGCGCGTCCGGGCTCGGGTCGACCACGGTGACCCGGTGGCCCAGCCGGGCCACCGGCACGGCGAAGTTGCCGGTGCCGCCGCCGGTGTCGACCACGTCGAGCACCGGCTGGTCCAGCTCGGCCACCCGCTTCTCCAGGGCGGCGCGCACCACCTCCCACACCACGGCGGTACGCAGGGCGCTGCGGGGACGCGTCGGGTACAAGGCGGAACTCCTTGGCACGTGCAGTGTCGATCAGGTTGTCTCCACCTTAGGCCCTCTGCACCCCGGCCCCCGCTCGGCCGCCCCCGCGCTCACCCGGCCACGCGTGCCTCCCCCTGCTGCCCGTCCAGGCCGTCCAGCGGGAGCCGCGGGGCGGGCGGGGCCGCGTGCAGGCCGAGCAGGCGCTCGACCAGGCGGAGGAACAGGGCCGAGTTGCGGACCAGGTCGTCCGCGTCGCGGGCCGAGGCCGCGCCCCGGATGCCCGCCTCGGCGGCCGCCCGGCGGCGCGCGCCCGCCGCGAAGTACGGCGCCCACTCGGCGAGCTCGGGCGCCACCTCGGGCAGGACCTCCCAGGCGCTGCGGATCGCCCGGCGGCGCCGTTCGCTCTTCTCCGGGCGCCCGCGCACGGCGAGCACCGCCGCGACGCTGCGCAGCGCCGCGAGGTGCGCGGCGGCGTACCGCTCCAGCGGGTCCTCCAGCGAGCGGGCCCGGGTGAGGGTGCGGTGGGCCTCGGCGAGCAGGTCCAGCGCGGCGGGCGGGGCGGCGGCCCGGCGCAGCACCGGGTGCACGTCGGCGCCGGCGGACGGCCGGTGGGCGGAGGAGCGCGGCGCGCTCCCCGGTCGGTGGGCGGCGGAGTGGAGGCGGGCGGTGACGGGCTCAGGACGGCTGACGGTCATGGTCTCCCCCGTTCCGAGGCAGCGCACGGTCCGGGTGGTCCGTGCCCCTCCATGGTGAACGGCACCACTGACAATCGGGCCGGGCGGTGGTCCCGGACCCCTCCCGACCGCTCACTTCCGGCCGGTCCCGCCCGGCGGCCGAAGCGCCGCCCCCCACGGACGGCGCTTCGGTACGCCCGGTCCCCCCGGAGTCGCCGGTCCCCCCGGGGCCCCGCTCCGCCGCCCCGTGCCGGCGGTGCGCGGCCGCCCTGACCGGCGCCGGGGCGGGGCGCCCGACGCGCCGCCGTCCCGGTGCCCACCACTGTGGCGTCCGCGCGGGCCGCGGGACATCCGCGCCGGTACTCAACCGGCCGTCTGAGTATCCGTACTCAGACGACCGGGACCGGGAACCGCCGCTCCCGCCGCCGGCGTCCGGGTACGGTACGGCGAGCCGGGCCGAATCCGGCGGGGACCACGAGCAGGAAACGGACGGGGAGACGGATGACGATCGTCCCGCTGATCTTCACCAGCGGACTGGCCAGCGGGATCAACGCCTACGCGGTGGTGCTGCTGCTCGGTCTGCTGGGCCGGTTCGCCGGGGCCGACTCGGTGCCGGCGGCCCTGGAGCGCACCGACGTGCTGCTGGCGGCCGCCGCGCTGTTCCTGCTGGAGGCGGTGGCCGACAAGATCCCGTACGTGGACAGCGTCTGGGACGTCGCCCACACGGTGATCCGGCCGGTCGCGGGCGCGACCGTCGGCGCGCTGATCGCCTCCACCGACCCGGGCTCGCTGGGCGAGGTCGCGGCGGGCGCGATGGGCGGCACGACGGCGCTGGTCAGCCATCTGGTGAAGGCCTCGCTGCGGATGGCGGTCAACACCTCGCCCGAGCCGGCCAGCAACATCGCGGTCTCGCTGGCCGAGGACGTCTCGGTGGCCGGGCTGGTCACGCTGGCGATCTTCCACCCGTGGCTGGCCGCCTCGATCGCCACCGTCCTGCTGCTGATCGGCATCCTGCTGGTGTGGTTCGCGATCAACCGGATCCGCGCCTTCCGCGCCCGCCGCCGCGAGCGCCGGGCGGCCCGCGCGGCCCGGGCCGGCGAGACCTCGGCCGGGCAGCCACTGGCCGGAGGATGAACCCGGCGGATCTAGGATCGGGACCATGGCACGGATCGTCATCATCGGCGCAGGTATGAGCGGGCTCGCGGCGGCTTCCCGGCTGGCGACCCTCGGGCACAAGGTGACGGTCTGCGAAGCACGCGGCACCTACGGCGGCATGGTCGGCCGTTACGAGCGCGACGGCTTCGCCTTCGACACCGGCCCCGGGCTGCTCACGCTGCCCGCCGTCTACCGCGACCTCGCGCTGAAGACCGGGCGCGAGCCGCTGGAACAGCTGGTCGAGCTGGGCCCGGTCGACCCGGAGAGCCGGCACCTGTTCCCCGACGGCACGGCCGTCTCGCTGCCCAACGCCTCGCGGGGCGGCGTGATCCAGGCCCTCGACGGGGCCTTCGGCCCGGGCGCGGGCGAGCAGTGGGCCGGTGTGCTCAACCACGGCCGTACGGTCTGGGAGGCCACCCGCCGCCCGCTGCTGGAGGAGCCGCTGCCCGCCGACCCGTCGCCGCTGCACGATGATCCCTACCCCGTGCCCGCCCCGGCCCGGCGCGGCCTGTTCGGCCGGCGGCGCGGCCCGCGCCAGTGGACGCTCACCGACGTCGCAGCCGAACAGCTCGGCGGGCACCCGGGGCTGACCGCCCTGCTGCACGAGCACGCGCTGCGGTTCGGTCTCGACCCGCGCACCACCCCCGCCGGGGCGACCGTGCTGCCGTACATGGAGCAGTCCTTCGGCGTCTGGTACGTCAGGGGCGGCCTGCGCGCGCTGGCCGACGCGGTGTACCGGCGCTGCGAGCAGCGCAAGGTGGAGTTCCGCTTCGAGACGCCGGTCGCCAAGGTGATCGTCCGCGACGGGCGGGTGTGCGGGGTGCAGACCAAGGGCGACCGGATCGACGCCGACGCGGTGGTCTCCTCGATCGACGCCCGGGTGCTGCACACCCAGTGGATGAGCGCGGCCGAGAGCTCGGACGAGTGGCCCGCCGCCGCCGAGCGGCTGCACGGCGTGCCGGGGCGGGTCAGCGTGCTGCTCGCACTGCGTGGCGCACGTCCGCAGGACACGGCGCACCGCACGGTGGTGCACGCCGGCGACCCGGCCGCCGAGCTGGCGGGCGTCTTCGACCCGGGCGCCCCCCTGACCGACCGGCCGACCGTACAGGTGCTGCGGCCGGACGACCCGTCGCTGCACCCGGAGGGGCACGAGGCCGTGGTGCTGACCGCGACCACGCCGTCCCTGGACCTGGACTGGGGCGCCCCCGGCGTCGCGGACGCCTTCGCCGACCGGATGCTCGACCACGTCGACGCGGCCGGCCTGAACCTGCGCGAGCGGCTGCTCTGGCGCGTGGTCCGCACCCCCGAGCACACCGAGCGCGAGACCGGCTCCTTCTTCGGCTCCGTCCCGCCCCCGGCCCTGGCCGGCCTCGACGGCGCCCTCCTCCAGGCCCCCAACGCGGACCACCCCGGCCTCTACCTCACCGGCGGCGCCGCCCACCCCGGCGGCGGCCTCGCCCGCGTCGGCATGTCCGCCTGCATCGTCGCCAACCTCATCGGCCCCGCCTGACCCCCGGCCCGGACCGGAAAGTCGGCCCGCGACACGGAGCGTCATCGCACACAGCTGACCGCGCCGCCACGCACCACCCCCACACGCGGAGCAGGAAGTCGGACCGGCCGGCTTCCTGCTCTCAGGGCGCGGCGTCCGGGGCGGGACGGCTCGGGGTCAGGGCTGTTGCTGCCAGGTGGGGTGCTGCTGCTGGTAGCCGTACTGGTCGTACTGGGGCTGCTGGGGGATGCCGTTGACGGGCTGGTCGGGCTGGTCGGGCTGCTCGGGCTGCTGCTGCCACTGCTGCTGCTGGTCGTAGCCGTACTGGGGCGTGGGCTGCTGCTGGTAGCCGCCGTAGGGGTCGGGCTGCTGCTGGTAGGTGCCGTACTGCTCCTGCTGCGGGTAGCCGCCGTAGCCCTGGTCGTAGCCGTACTGCTGCTGCTGCCACTGCTGCTGCTGGTCGTAGCTGTACTGCTGCTGCTGCGCCGGGTCGTAGTAGGCGTCCTGCTGCGGGACGGCCTGGAGCACCTCGGTCTGCTGCTGCTCGTAGTACGCCGGCGCGTACACGCCGTCGGCGGCCAGCTCCTGCATCTCGAACGCGGCGGTCTGCTCGACGGCCGTCTCCTCGTCCGGCACCCCGGCGGCCGGAGCCTCCTCCACGGCGCCGACCTCGCCGACCTGCTTCACCGCGACCACCGCCGCGGCCACCGCTCCCCCACCGGTGAGCGCGCCCAGCAGCGGCACCTTGGCGAGCGGCCCGGGCAGGCTCCCGTCCGCCGCCCGCAGCGACCACCCGGCCGCGTACCCGCGCTTCACCGACAGCGTCACGAAGGTCTGCCCGAGCGCGAACATCGCCGCGCCCCCGCCGATCACCGGCACGGAGCCGACCACCATCCCGCCGGCCACCGCGAGGAAGCCGGCCAGGGCGAGTCCGCGCCAGTGCAGCGGAGCCCGGTTCTGGAACAGCAGCTCGGCGACCAGCCAAAGCGCCACCACCGCCAACGCGGCGTACAGCAGCAGGTATCCGATGCCCATCCCGCCCGCTACCTCCAGTCGCGTGCCCGCGCCCGCCGCGCGTGTGCGGCGACTGTACCGGTTCAACGGCCCGGGTACCGCATCGCGTTCCCGTCCGCCGGACCAACCGCCGCGGCGGCCCCGGCGGACGGGACGCGCCGCAGCTCAACGCTGGTGCAGGCCGAGGTTCTGGTAGATCTCCAGGGTCGCCGTCGAGTGGTTCAGCGTGATGAAGTGCAGCCCGGGGACGCCCTCCGCCAGCAGCCGCTCGGACATCGCGGTGGCGTGCTCCATGCCGACCGCGCGCAGCGCCGCCGGGTCGTCGACCACCGCCCGCAGCCTGGCCTCCAGGTCCGGCGGGAAGGCCGAGCCGCTCAGCTGCGGGAAGCGCTCCAGCTGCTTGGCGTTGGTGACCGGCATGATCTCCGGGATGATCGGCGTCTCGCAGCCGGCGGCCACCACCCGGTCGCGCAGCCGCAGGTAGTCGTCGACCTCGAAGAACATCTGGGTGATCGCGTAGTCGGCGCCGGAGCGGACCTTCGCCACGAAGTGGCGGATGTCGTCGTCCCAGTCGGTCGAGCGCGGGTGCATGTTGGGCGAGGCCGCCACGCCGACGCAGAAGTCGCCGATGCCCTTGATCAGCTCGACCAGCTCGTACGCGTAGGTGACGCCCTGCGGGTGGCTGACCCACTCGCCCATCGGGTCGCCGGGCGGGTCGCCCCGCACCGCGAGGACGTTGCGCACGCCCTGGTCGGCGTACTGGCCGATGATGTTGCGCAGCTCGGCGACCGAGTGGTCGACGGCGGTCAGGTGGGCCACCGGGGTGAGCGTGGTCTCGGTGGCGATCCGCCCGACCATGTTCACGGTGCGCTCGCGCGAGGTGCCGCCGGCGCCGTACGTCATGCAGACGAAGTTGGGGTCGAGCGGTTCGAGCCGCCGGATGGCGTCCCAGAGCTTCTGCTCCCCGGCCTCGCTGCGCGGCGGCATGAACTCGAAGGAGAAGGACCGCTTTCCGGCCGCCAGGAGGTCGCGGACCGTCTGCGCGCGGTCCGGTCTGGTCGAAGCGATACCGAGTGCCATGATGGCAGGTTAGCCGTCGGCGCAAGGGCGCGAACAACTCGGTCCCAGTCCGTGAGACGCCGGATGGATGCCCGGTGGACTCCGGATGGACCGTGGCGGGACTCCGGGTGGACGGCGCCCGCTCCGGGCGGGGCGAACGGACGAACAGGAGTCCGAGGGCCCACCCGGAGCTCGTCCGTACGGCTGTTCCCCGCCGCCCCGGATACGCTTGCTGCACCCCAGCTACCTCCGGAGCCCCATCGTGACCTCGTCCAGCCACCGGCCGGCCAACCCGATTGACGTGGAGGACGTGCGCGAGCGCGTCAACGCCGCCCTCGTCGGCTTCATGGACGGCCAGTCGGCCCTGCTCAGCAAGGTCTCGCCCCAGTTGGAGCCGGTCACCGAGGCGCTGCGCGACTTCCTGCTGGACGGCGGCAAGCGGCTGCGCCCGGCGTTCTGCTACTGGGGCTGGCGGGGGGCCGGCGGCCCGGCGGCCGGCGAGGGGATCGCCCGGGCGGCGGCGGCCCTGGAGCTGCTGCAGGCCAGCGCGCTCGTCCACGACGACCTCATGGACCGCAGCGACACCCGCCGCGGCCTGCCCTCGGTGCACCGCCGCTTCGAGGCGATGCACCGCGAGCGCGGCTGGCGCGGCGACCGCGAGCAGTACGGCGCCTCGGCGGCGGTGCTGCTCGGCGACCTGCTGCTGATCTGGTGCGACGAGCTGTTCCTGAACTCCGGCCTGGACCCGGCGGCGGTGCTGGCCGCCAAGCCGATGTTCGACCTGATGCGCACCGAGGTCATGGTCGGCCAGTACCTGGACGTCCTGGAGCCGGTGGCCGGGGACTCCACCGACCACGGCGCGCTGGAGCGGGCGCAGACCGTCCTGCACTACAAGTCGGCCAAGTACACCATCGAGCGGCCGCTCCAGGTGGGCGCGCTGCTGGCGGGCGCCCCGCCCCGGCTGGTGGAGGCGTACGGGGCGTTCGGCCTGCCGCTGGGCGAGGCGTTCCAGCTGCGGGACGACCTGCTCGGCGTGTTCGGCGACCCGGCGGTCACCGGCAAGCCGGCCGGCGACGACCTGCGCGAGGGCAAGCGGACGCTGCTGGTCGCGCACGCCATGCGGGGTCTGCCGGCCGCCGAGGCGCGGCACCTGGACGAGCGGCTGGGCGCGCCGGACCTCACCCCCGGCGAGGTCGCCGGGCTGCGTGACCTGGTGGCCCGCAGCGGCGCGCCGGAGCGGGTGGAACAGCGGATCGAGGTGCTGCTGCGCCAGGCGCTGGCCGCGCTGGAGGCGGCCCCGCTGGCGGACGCCCGGGCCCGCGGGACGCTGCTGGCACTGGCCGAGGCCGCCACCGTCCGCAAGTACTGACCCGTTCGCACGGGCCAGGACGGACGGCGGCGGCCCCGTTCGCTCAGAGCGCGCGCAGCCGGCGGGCGAACTCGGCGGCCGCGGCCCCCGGGTCGTCCGCGGCGGTGATGGCCCGGACCACCACGACCCGGCGGGCGCCGGCGGCCAGCACCTCGTCCAGGTTGCCGAGGTCGATGCCGCCGATGGCGAACCACGGCCGCCCGGTCCCCAGCTTCGCCGCGTACTCGACCAGGCCCAGGCCCGGCGCGGGCCGGCCCGGCTTGGTCGGGGTCGGCCAGACCGGGCCGGTGCAGAAGTAGTCGACGCCGGGCTCGGCGGCGGCCGCGTCCACCTCCGACTCGGCGTGGCAGGAGCGCCCGATCAGCACGTCCTCGCCGATGATCGCCCGGGCGGCGGGCACCGGAAGGTCGTCCTGGCCCAGGTGCAGCACGTCCGGGCCGGCCGCGTGGGCGACGTCCGCGCGGTCGTTGACGGCGAGCAGCTTGCCGTGCCGGCGGCAGGCGTCGGCGAAGACCTCCAGCGCCGCCAGCTCCTGCCTGGCCTCCAGGCCCTTGTCCCGGAGCTGGACGATGTCCACGCCGCCGGCCAGCGCGGCGTCCAGGAACGCGGCGAGGTCGCCGCGCTCGCGCCGGGCGTCGGTGCACAGGTAGAGCCGGGCGTCGGCGAGCCGGGCCCGCCGGTCGGTCACGGCCGGCGCGGTCGTGGCCGGGTCGGTCACAGCGCCATCGCCTGGGCGCGGCGCTTGACCTCGGTGGCCCGGTTCTCCTGCAGCGCCTGGATGGGGGTGCCGGGCAGCGACGGGTCCTCGGTGAACATCCACTCGAGGATCTCCTCGTCGCTGAACCCGCTGTCGCGCAGCACCGTCAGCGTGCCGACCAGGTGCTTCACCGGGCCGGTCTCGTCGATGAACGCCGCCGGGACCTGCAGCGACTTGTTGGGGCCGCGGCGGACGGCGATCAGGTCACCCTTCTTGACCATGTTGCGGACCTCGGTGACCACCAGGCCCCACTTCTCGGAGATGTCGGGGAGGTACAGCCACGCGGGGACCAGGTCTTCAATCTTGGCTTCGATCTCACTCACGCCACCAGACTGCCACCTCGGCGGCCCGCCGCGCACCAATCGGGTCCGCTACCCGGCGGCGACGGCCGCCTTCAGCGGGACGGCGGGGTCGGCGGCGCGGGCCGCGTCGAGCACCGCGCCGCGCTCGATCAGCCGCCGGCCCTGGGTGAGGTCGCGCGGCCGGTCGACCGCGAGCAGCGCGCGCAGGGCGCCGTCGCGCAGCCAGAGCACCGACCAGTCGGCGTCGCCCGGCGCGCCGCGCCACAGCAGCTCGTCGCCCTCGCCGTGCCGGCCGGCGTACTGCACCATCCGCCCGAACTGCTCGGACCAGAAGTACTGCACCGGGTCGTACGGCTGCGTGTCCGTCCCCAGCACGGTGGCGGCGACCGCCTCGCCGGACTGCAGCGCGTGGTCCCAGTGCTGGACGGTCAGCCGGCTGCCGGAGCGGGCCGAGGGGTAGCCGACGCAGTCGCCGGCCGCGAGCACGCCCGGCACGGTGGTGCGCAGCCGCTCGTCGACCAGGACCGCGCCGGCCGCGTCCAGGGCGACCCCGGTGCCGGCCAGCCAGCCGGTGGCAGGGCGGGCGCCGATGCCGACCACCACCTCGTCCGCGGGCAGGTGCGAGCCGTCGGCGAGCAGCACCGCGCCCGGCTCGACGGCGGCGACGCCGGTGCCGCAGCGCAGCTCCACCCCGGCCTCGGCGTACCAGGCGGCCATCGCCCGGCCGATCGCGGTGGGCAGCGCGCCGGGGACGGGCGCCGGGCCGGCCTCGACCACGGTCACCTCGCAGCCGGCCGCCCGGGCGGCGGTGGCCACCTCGGCGCCGATCCAGCCCGCGCCCACCAGCACCAGGCGCAGGCCCGGGCGGAGCAGGGCGCGCAGCGCGAGCGCGTCGTCCAGGGTGTGCAGCAGGTGGGCGCGCTCGGCGCCGGGCAGCGCGCGGGGCTCGGCGCCGGTGGCGATCACCAGCGTGCCGTACGGCTCGTCCCCGGCGTCGGTGTGCAGCACGCCCGCGCCGCCGGGGCCGCCGGGGGTGAGGCCGGTGGCGCGGCGGCCGGTGAGCAGCTCGACGCCGAGCTGCGCGAAGTCGAGGTCGAGGGCGGTGCTGTCGGTCTTGCCGAGCAGGACGTCCTTGGAGAGCGGCGGCCGGTCGTACGGCGCGTGCGGTTCCTCGCCGACCAGTGTGATCCGCCCCTGCCAGCCGTCGCGCCGCAGCACCGCGGCGCACTGCGCCCCGGCCAGCCCGGCGCCGACCACGACCACCCGGTCCGTCCGTCCCGTTCCGCTCAGTTCAGCCACGCCCGTCACTGTACTGAGCCCGGTCCCGGGCCCCTGGACCTAGGCCGCCCCCGGGCCCCGGGCCGCCCCCGTCCGGGCACCTTCAGGGGGCGCGGCGCCCGGAGTTAAGGTGGGGGCACCATCACGGGAGCCCGGCGGACCGGGCTGAGAGGCGGGCTGGCACGGCCTGCGACCGTCCGAACCTGATCCGGGTCATACCGGCGAAGGGAGAGCAGCTTTGACACGCTCGGCACCGGGCGCCCACGCCGATGTGCTGGTCATCGGCGGTGGGATCATCGGACTCGTGGTCGCCTGGCGGGCGGCCCAGCGCGGACTGCGCGTGGCCGTGGCCGACCCCAGGCCCGGCGGCGGCGCCGCCCAGGTGGCGGCGGGCATGCTCGCCCCGGTCACCGAACTGCAGTACGGCGAGGAGCCGCTGCTGCGCCTCGGCATGGCCTCCAACGAGCGGTACGCGGCCTTCGCCGCCGAGCTCACCGAGGCGAGCGGCGGCCTGGACACCGGCTACCGGCAGTGCGGCACGATCGCCGTCGCCCTCGACTCCGACGACCGCGAGGAACTGCGCGAGCTGCACGCCTTCCACCGGCGGCTCGGGCTGGACTCGCAGTGGCTCACCGGCCGCGAGGCCCGCCGGCTGGAGCCGATGCTCGCCCCGGGCGTGCGCGGCGGCCTGCACGTCACCGACGACCACCAGGTGGACGGCCGCCGGCTGGCCGCGGCTCTGGTGGAGGCCTGCGAGCGGGCGGGCGCGGTGCTGCACCGCTCCGAGGTCACCGAGCTGCTGGTCGGGAACGACCGCGCGACCGGCGCCCGGCTGGCCACCGGCGGGAGCGTCACCGCCGAGCGGGTGGTGCTCGCGGCCGGCTCGCGCAGCCACCTGCTGCCCGGCCTGCCCCCGGGCGTGCTGCCGGCGATCCGCCCGGTCAAGGGCCAGGTCCTGCGGCTGCGGGTGCCCGGGGCCTACCGGCCGTTCCTGTCCCGCAACGTGCGCGCCGTCGTGCGCGGCGGCCACCTCTACCTGGTGCCGCGCGAGAACGGCGAGCTGGTGGTCGGCGCGACGACCGAGGAGCAGGGCCACGACACCACGGTCACCGCCGGCGGGGTGTACGAGCTGCTGCGCGACGCGCACGAGCTGGTCCCCGGCATCACCGAGCTGCCGCTGGTGGAGACCGGCGCCGGGCTGCGCCCCGGCTCGCCGGACAACGCGCCGCTGCTCGGCCCGACCGCGCTGCCCGGCCTGGTCGCCGCGACCGGCCACTACCGCAACGGCGTCCTGCTGACGCCCGTCACCGGCGACCTGGTGGCCGAGTACCTGGCCACCGGCACCCTGCCGGAGCTCGCCCGCCCGTTCGCCCCCACCCGATTCACGAAGGTCCCGGCATGAGCCCCCGCACCGACATCCCCCTGAGCGTCAACGGCGAGCCCCGCGAGGTGCCCGCCTCGACCACCCTCGCCGAGGTGGTCGCCACCCTCAGCCAGGCGCACTCCGGCGTCGCCGCCGCCCTCAACGAGGCCGTGGTGCCGCGCACCGAGTGGTCGCGCACCCCGCTGTCGGCGGGCGACCGGATCGAGATCCTCACCGCCGTGCAGGGGGGCTGACCGATGGCCGACGACCTTCTCACCATCGCCGGGACGTCCTTCTCCTCCCGGCTGATCATGGGCACCGGCGGCGCCCCGAGCCTGGAGGTCCTGGAGCAGGCGCTCCAGGTGTCCGGCACCGAGCTGACCACCGTGGCGATGCGCCGGGTGAACGCCACCACCCAGGGCTCGGTGCTCGACGTGCTGAGCCGCAACAGCATCCGCGTGCTGCCCAACACGGCCGGCTGCTTCACCGCCGGCGAGGCCGTGCTGACCGCCCGGCTGGCCCGCGAGGCGCTCGGCACGGACTGGGTGAAGCTGGAGGTGATCGCCGACGAGCGGACCCTCCTGCCGGACCCGATCGAGCTGCTGGACGCCGCCGAGACCCTGGTCGACGACGGTTTCACGGTGCTGCCGTACACCAACGACGACCCGGTGCTCGCCCGCAAGCTGGAGGACGTCGGCTGCGCGGCGATCATGCCGCTGGGCTCGCCGATCGGCTCCGGTCTCGGCATCCGCAACCCGCACAACTTCCAGCTGATCGTGGAGAGCGCGGGCGTCCCGGTGATCCTGGACGCCGGCGCCGGCACCGCCTCGGACGTCGCGCTGGCGATGGAGCTGGGCTGCGCCGCGGTGATGCTGGCCTCGGCCGTCACCCGCGCCCAGGACCCGGTGCTGATGGCCGACGCGATGCGGCACGCCGCCGAGGCCGGCCGCCTCGCCCACCGGGCGGGCCGGATCCCGCGCCGGTTCCACGCCGAGGCCTCCTCCGCGATGGCCGGCCGCGCCGACCTGGACACCCGCGAGCACCCCGCCTTCTGAGCGGGCCCCGTGGGCGGGCCGCATTCCGGATCGTTCCTGCGATCATCGGCCCGGTGTCACAAACCGGGCACAGAGCGGCCCCGGGGGCGGTGTCCCCCGGGGCCCGCGCACGGCCACGCCCTAGACTCGCCGGGTGGACATGGCACTGCGCGACCCCCTGATCGGTACCCTGCTCGACGGCCGGTACCGGGTCGAGCGGCGGATCGCCGCGGGCGGGATGTCCACCGTCTACCGGGGCACCGACACCCGGCTCGACCGGGTCGTGGCGCTCAAGGTGATGCACCCCTCGCTGGCCGGGGACACCGCGTTCACCACCCGCTTCATCCGCGAGGCCAAGGCCGTCGCCCGGCTCGCCCACCCCAACGTCGTCAACGTCTTCGACCAGGGCGCCGACGGCGGGACCGTCTTCCTCGCCATGGAGTACGTGCCCGGCGGCACCCTGCGCGACCTGCTGCGCGACCGCGGCGCGCTGTCCATCCGGGCCGCCCTGGACATCCTGGAACCGGTACTCGCCGCGCTCGGCGCCGCCCACCGGGCCGGCCTGGTGCACCGCGACGTCAAGCCGGAGAACGTCCTGATCACCGACGACGGCCTGGTCAAGGTCGCCGACTTCGGTCTGGTCCGGGTGCTGAACGCCGCCGACGGCGCCACCACCTCCACCACCGCGACGGCCGGCACCGTGCTCGGCACCGTCTCCTACCTCGCGCCCGAGCAGATCCGCCCGGGCGCCGAGACCGACCAGCGGGTGGACGTCTACGCGGCCGGCATCCTGCTGTACGAGATGCTCACCGGCTCGCGCCCGCACACCGGCGAGAACCCCGTCCAGGTGATGTACCGCCACCTGCACGAGGACGTCCCGGCGCCGTCCGCGACCGTCCCCGGCGTGGTGCCCGAGCTGGACGCCATAGTGGCGGGCGCCTGCGCCCGGGAGCGCGCGGACCGTCCGTTCGACGCGGTGGAACTGCTCGCCGCCCTGCAGCGGGTCCGCCCCCGGCTCACCCCGGCCCAGCTGGACGCCGAACCGCCCGCCTCCACCCGCCCCAGCCCGCAGTACCCCACCGGCGAGGCGACCTCGGTGCTCACCCCGGTGCTGATGCCCGCGCCCCCGGTCGAGCGCACCAGCGTGCTGGACGTGCCGCCGGACGTCATGGACCAGCTGCTCACCGAGCCGCGCCCGTACGACGAGCCGCCGCCGGAGCGCGCGCCCCGCGCCCGGCGGGCCCCGCGCGCCCGCTCCGCCGCCCGCCGGCTGCCGCGCGGGCCGCTGATCTGGGCGGCCGTGGTCACCGCCCTGGTGCTGCTGGTCGGCGGGGCGACGTTCGCGATCTCCGGCGCGGTGTACGGCACGGTGCCGGGCGTGCTCGGCAAGGACCGCCGCGAGGCGGAGCGGATCCTGGACGCCGCCGGCATGCACGGGCGGGTCTCCGAGGCGTACAGCGAGTCCGTCCCGGCCGGCCAGGTGATGGCGGCCGACCCCGGCGTGGGCACCCGGACCAGGAAGAGCGACGCCGTCACCCTCACCGTCTCGCGCGGGCCCAAGCGGATCGCCGTCCCCGACGTGGTCGGCCGCCCGTCCGCCCAGGCCGCCTCGGCACTGACCGGGGCGCAGCTGGCGGCCGGCACGGTGACCGAGACCTACAACGACTCCGTCCCCGAGGGCTCGGTGATCAGCAGCTCACCGGCGGCCGGGCAGCAGGTCGCGGAGAACACACCGGTCGCGCTGGTGGTCAGCAAGGGCATGGTGCCGGTCCCGGACGTCACCGGGATGTCCAAGGAGGCCGCGGAGAAGGCGCTCCAGGCGGCCGGTTTCACCATGCAGAGCAGCGGGGTCAACCTGTTCGGCACCGGCAAGGTGACCGGCCAGTCCCCGGCGGCCGGCGAGCGCCGTCCGCAGCGCTCCGTGGTCACGGTCACCCTGCCGTTCCTCTAGGCGCGCCCGGCCCGGTCAGCGCAGCGGGCCGTCGCCCGGCTCCTCCTGGTAGGAGTAGCGCTGCTCCCGCCAGGGGTCGGCCCGGTTGTGGTAGCCGCGCTCCTCCCAGAAGCCGCGCCGGTCGGCCCGCATGTACTCGACCGCCCGGACCCACTTGGGGCCCTTCCAGGCGTAGAGCCGCGGGACGACCAGCCGGACCGGGAAGCCGTGCTCGGCGGTGAGCGCCTCGCCGTCGCGGTGGGTGGCGAGCAGGGTGTCGGGGGCGGCGAAGTCCTCCAGCCGCAGGTTGGCGCTGTAGCCGTACTCGGCCCAGACCATGACGTGGGTGACGCCGGTGTCCGGCGGCTCCAGGTCGAGCAGGAGGGCGGCGGACACGCCGGTCCACTCGCCGTCGAGCACCGAGAAGCGGGTGACGCAGTGCAGGTCCGCCCGCACGGTGGTGCGGGGCAGGGCGCTGAAGCCCTCGAAGTCCCAGCTGCGCTTCTCCGCCGAGGCGGTCGCGCCGAACACCTGGAGTTCCCAGGTCAGCGGCTTGAAGCGGGGCACCGGGCCGTAGTGCAGGGCGGGCCAGCCGCGCTGCACGCGCTGGCCGGGCGGGAGCCGGGGGTCAGACGGCGACGACGGTTCTTGTTCGGACTGACCCATGGATCCATGGTGACAGACGGCGGACGACGGCCACCGCGCGCCCCTTCCCAGGCTCGCGCGCCCCGCTCGTACGGGCCAACGGCGGGGCGTGGGCTTCCCCGTGCGCGGGGCAAATCGGATATTCCGACACATGTCCTAGTGAGTGTGAACTTACTGGAATTTCTTCCCACAGCGGTGCCAGGATGCTGCAACCGGAGCCGGAGGGTGAACGGCCCTGATCCCGCACGCAGAGCAGGAAGGCAGCGCCATGAAGGGCGACGCAGAGGTCATCGAGTTCCTCAACGAACAGCTCACCGCCGAGCTGACCGCAATCAACCAGTACTTCCTGCACGCCAAGATGCAGGAGAACTTCGGCTGGACGAAGCTCGCGAAGTACACCCGGCACGAGTCGTTCGACGAGATGAAGCACGCCGAGGTGCTCACCGACCGGATCCTCTTCCTCGACGGACTGCCCAACTACCAGCGGCTCTTCCACGTCCGGATCGGCCAGACGGTCAAGGAGATGTTCGAGGCCGACCGGCAGGTCGAGGTGGAGGCGATCGACCGGCTCAAGCGCGGCATCGTGGTGATGCGGGCCAAGAACGACGTCACCTCGGCCAACATCTTCGAGGCGATCCTGGAGGACGAGGAGAAGCACATCGACTACCTCGACACCCAGCTCGAACTGCTGGAGAAGCTCGGGGAGGCGCTCTACATCGCCCAGCTCATCGAGCAGCCGGAGTCCTGAGGCGGCCGCGGGGCCCCGGAAGCGGGAGGCCGGTCAGGCGACGCGCAGCCGCGCCGGCGCCCGCACCGGGGCGGCGGGAGCGGGAGCGACCTCGGCCGCCGCCGGGTCGGCCAGGCCCAGCCTGGCGGCGAGCCGGGCGGTCGGGCAGGGCCGGGCACCGTGCTCGCCGAGCAGGGCCTGGATCCGCCGCACGCAGGAGCCGCAGTCGGTCCCGGCCTTGCAGCCCTTGGCGATCTGGCGCGGGGTGCTGGCACCGTCGTCGATCGCCCGCTTCACCTGGTCCTCGGTGACCGCATGACACATGCACACGTACATCGCGGTCTCTCCCGGGGGTGAAGCGGTGAAACGGAGTGGATCTTGACTAAGGCAAGCCTTAGTTCACTAAGCCTCACCTTACCTGCCCGGACGGGTACGCAAAAGCCTCTCCGGCCCGGGGAAACCCCGGGCCGGAGAGGCTTTTGTCACATCCGCCGCGCCGGCGGCACCGTTCAGTTGCCGCCGCGGTACATCTCGGCGACCAGGAACGCGAGGTCCAGCGACTGGCTGCGGTTGAGCCGCGGGTCGCAGGCCGTCTCGTAGCGCTGGTGCAGGTCGTCGACCAGCACCTCGTCGCCGCCGCCGACGCACTCGGTGACGTCGTCGCCGGTCAGCTCCACGTGGATGCCGCCCGGGTGGGTGCCGAGCGCGCGGTGCACCTCGAAGAAGCCCTTGACCTCGTCGAGCACGTCGTCGAAGCGGCGGGTCTTGTGGCCACTGGAGGCCTCGAAGGTGTTGCCGTGCATCGGGTCGCAGATCCAGACCGGCTGCGCGCCGGAGGCGGTGACCTTCTCGACCAGGGTGGGCAGGTGGTCGCGGATCTTGCCCGCGCCCATCCGGGTGATGAAGGTGAGCCGGCCGGGCTCGCGCTCCGGGTCCAGCTTCTCGATCAGGGTCAGCGCGTCGTCGACCGAGGTGGTCGGGCCGAGCTTCACGCCGATCGGGTTGCGGATCTTCGAGGCGAACTCGATGTGCGCGTGGTCCAGCTGGCGGGTGCGCTCACCGATCCACACCATGTGGCCGGAGACGTCGTACAGCTCGCCGGTGCGCGAGTCCACGCGGGTCAGCGCGGTCTCGTAGTCCAGGACCAGCGCCTCGTGGGACGAGAAGAACTCGACCGTCTTGAACTCCTCCGGCGCCACGCCGCAGGCGTTCATGAACGCCAGCGCGTTGTCGATCTCGCGGGCGAGCTGCTCGTAGCGCTGGCCGGCCGGCGAGTTGCGCACGAAGTCCTGGTTCCAGGCGTGCACCTGGCGCAGGTCGGCGTAACCACCGGTGGTGAAGGCGCGGACCAGGTTGAGCGTCGCGGCGGACGCGTTGTACATCCGCTTCAGCCGCTCCGGGTCCGGGATGCGGGACTCGGGGGTGAACTCGAAGCCGTTCACCGAGTCGCCCCGGTAGACCGGCAGGGTCACGCCGTCGCGGGTCTCGGTCGACTTGGAGCGCGGCTTGGAGTACTGGCCGGCGATGCGGCCGACCTTGACGACCGGCACCGAGGCCGCGTAGGTCAGCACCGCCGCCATCTGCAGCAGGGTCTTCAGCTTGTTGCGGATGTGCTCCGCCGAGACGCCGTCGAAGGCCTCGGCGCAGTCGCCGCCCTGCAGCAGGAACGCCTCACCACGGGCCACGGCACCGAGCCGGGCGCGCAGCTGGTCACACTCGCCGGCGAAGACGAGCGGCGGATACGAGGCGAGCTCGGCAAGGGTCTTGCGCAGAGCCTCTTGGTCCGGCCATTCAGGCTGCTGCGCCGCGGGCAGGGACTGCCAGGTGTGGAGATTCGTCACGGTCACGCGCTCAAGGCTACGGGGTGCGGCAACCGATTTGTGACCACCGCCCGAGGGGTGAGACACCCCGCGGACAATCGGGTGACGGGCCTCACTTCCGGCCGGGGATCCGCTAGGCTCGGCTCCGTGAACACGCCGCACACCTGCTCCTGGTGGTGGGCCGACCCCCTGGGTGGCCCACAGCCCGCGCGTTCCTAGACGCAGACGACCGGCCGCCCCTCGGGGCGGCCGTCGGCGTTTCCAGCCGGCCGACAGCCCTCCCGGGAGCGGAACCCCACCGCCGCAGAAGCCCCCCGGAAGGAACTCCGTGACCGTGACCAGCGCCGCCGACCTGCTCGCCCGCCTCACCGCCGCCGACGCACCGGCCTTCGCCCTGCTCCACCGCCGCACCCCGCGCACCGCCCCGGACACCGTCGAGGTCCTGATCGGCACCGTCACCAGCCACGACCGGCTGGCCGACCTGCCGGTCCGCCACGGCGTGCCCGCCGACGGCCCCGTGCACGACCTGCTCGCGCTCGTCCCCTACCGGCAGATCCGCGAACGCGGCTTCGAGGCGCACGACGACGCCACCCCGCTCCAGGCCCTCGCCGTCACCGAGCAGTACGCCCTGCCGCTCGCCGAGGTCACCGAGGCGCTGCCGCACCTGCCCGTCGGCCTGACCGGCGGCGCGTTCGACATCGACGACGCCGAGTACGCCGCGATCGTCCGCCGGGTGATCGCGGAGGAGATCGGGCGCGGCGAGGGCGCCAACTTCGTCATCCGCCGCGACTTCACCGCGACGCTCGAAGACTTCTCCCCCGCGCTCGCGCTCACCCTGTTCCGCCGGCTGCTGGAGCAGGAGCGCGGCGCCTACTGGACCTTCCTGGTGCACACCGGGGAGCGCGTCCTGGTCGGCGCCTCCCCCGAGGTGCACGTCCGGCAGAGCGGCGGGACGGTCGTGATGAACCCGATCTCCGGCACCTACCGCTATCCGGCCGCCGGCGCCGGCCTCGACTCGCTGCTCGACTTCCTCCACGACCCCAAGGAGCTCGAGGAGCTCACCATGGTGGTCGACGAGGAGCTCAAGATGATGTGCACCGTCGGCGACCTCGGCGGCCAGGTGCTCGGTCCCCGGCTCAAGGAGATGTCCCACCTCGCCCACACCGAGTACGAACTGCGCGGCCGCACCTCGCTGGACGTCCGCGAGGTGCTCAGGGAAACGATGTTCGCCGCCACCGTCACCGGCAGCCCGGTGCAGAACGCCACCCGGGTGATCAAGCGCTACGAGCGCGGCGGCCGGGGCTACTACTCCGGCGCGCTCGCCCTGATCGGCCGCTCGGCCAGCGGCGGCCAGCTGCTCGACTCGCCGATCTGCATCCGCACCGCCGACATCGACCCGGCCACCGGCCGGCTCGCCGTACGGGTCGGCGCCACCCTGGTGCGGCACTCCGACCCGCTCTCCGAGGTCGCCGAGACGCACGCCAAGGCCGCCGGGGTGCTCACCGCCATCGGCGCCCGCCCGGCCCCCGCCCGCGCGGGCGGCCCGAGCGGCCCGCGGCTGGCCGACGACCACCGCGTCCAGGCCGCGCTGGACGCCCGGCGGGCCGGCCTCGCCCCGTTCTGGCTGCGGATGCAGCAGCCGGCCCGGGCCACCGAGGCGCTGGAGACCCTGGTCGTCGACGGCGAGGACACCTTCACCGCGATGCTCGCCCACCTGCTGACCTCGCTCGGCCACCGGGTCACCGTGGTCCGCTACGACGAGCCGGGCCTGCGCGAGCGGGTCGCCGCCCACCCCGGCCCGCTGGTGCTCGGCCCCGGCCCGGGCGACCCGGCCGCCGGGGACGACCCCAAGATGGCCGTGCTGCGCCCGATCGTCGAGGACGCGCTGGCCGCCGCCCGGGACGGCCGGCGCACCGCCCCGCTGCTCGCCGTCTGCCTCAGCCACCAGTTGCTGTCCGCCGCGCTCGGCCTGCCGCTGGCCCGCAAGGCGGTGCCGTACCAGGGCGCGCAGGAGAGCGTCGACCTGTTCGGGACGCAGCGCACGGTCGGCTTCTACAACGCCTTCACCGCCCGCTGCTCCGACGCCGACGCCGCCCGGCTGGCCGGCCAGGGCGTCGAGGTGGCCCGCGACCCGCTGACCGGGGACGTGCACGCGCTGCGCGGTCCGGGCTTCGCCGGGCTGCAGTTCCACCCGGAGTCGGTGCTCACCCGGGAGGGCGTGGAAATCGTCGCCGGGCTGCTGCGCGGCGCGGTGGCCACCGCCGCCCGCTAGGGGCCCGGCCGGGCGGGGCGCGGTCGGCGCCCCGCCCGGCCGTCAGATCTCGTCGTCCAGGCCCTGCTCGATCGCGTAGCGGACCAGCTCGACCCGGTTGTGCAGCTGGAGCTTGCCCAGGGTGTTCTGGACGTGGTTCTGCACCGTGCGGTGCGAGAGCACCAGCCGATCGGCGATCTGCTTGTACGACAGGCCCTTGGCGACCATCCGCAGCACCTCGGTCTCCCGGGCGGTCAGCTGCGGGACGACCGGCGCGGCCGGGGCGGGCGGCTCGGCGGCCAGCCGGCGGAACTCGCCGAGCACCAGGCCGGCCAGGCCCGGGGTGAACACCGCGTCACCGACGGCCGTGCGGCGCACCGCGTCCAGCAACTCCTCCCGCCCGGCCGACTTGACCAGGTAGCCGGTCGCGCCGGACTTCACCGCCTCCAGCACGTCCGCGTGCTCGCCGCTCGCCGAGAGCACCAGGACCCGCACCGTCGGGTCCTGCGCGACCACCTGGCGGCAGACCTCGGCGCCGGAGAGGCCGGGCAGGTTGAGGTCGAGCACCACGACCTGCGGGGTGCAGGCGCGGGCCCGGCGGACGGCCTCCTCGCCGTCGCCGGCGGTGGCCACCACGTCCAGCCCGGCCTCGGCGAGGTCGCGGGAGACGGCGTCGCGCCACATCGGGTGGTCGTCCACCACCATGACCCGCACCGGCGGCTCGGCGGGCGCCTGATGGTCGATCGGCTGCTGGGTGGTCATGCTCGGGCCCTTTCGCGAGGGGTTTCGGGGGCAACGGGCTTCGGCGCGGACGGCGTCACCGGCGCCCGGCCGGGGCGTCCGAGCCGGCGCGCGGGACCCGCAGCTCCACCTCGACGCCCTCGCCGGGCGCCGAGTACAGCTCGGCGGTGCCGCCGAGGTCCCGCAGCCGGCCGCGGATCGACTGGGAGACGCCGAGCCGCCCGGCCCGCTCCGCCTCGCCGAGCCGCCCGGGCGCGAAGCCGGGACCGTCGTCACGGATCGAGACGGTGACGGCCTGCGGCTCGTCCTCCACCAGGATCCAGGCGCGCGCCGCGGGCCCGGCGTGCCGGCGGACGTTGTCCACCGCGGCGCCGACGGCCGCCGCCAGCTCGCCGGCGGCGGGGGCCGGCAGCAGCACCGGGGTGCCGGGGGCGGACAGGGTGACCCGCTCGTCCGCGTACGGGGCGAGCAGGGTGCGCAGGTCCTGCGGCTGCTCCGGCCGGTCCGGCTCCGTGCCGCGCGGGGCGGGCAGCGGGCCGCCGCTCATCAGCGCGCGCAGGGCGCGTTCCTGCTCGCCGGCCAGCCGGCCCAGCTCGGCGAGGTCCGCCGCGTCGGACGAGCCGGCGGACCCGGCGGACGGCGCGGCGGACCCGGCGGACGCGGCCTCGCCGCCCCGGCGCTGGACCAGCGCGAGCACCTGCAGCACCCCGTCGTGGATGTCCCGGGAGAGCCGCTCGCGCTCCCGGGTGGCCGCCTCGACCTGCAGCGCCCGGGTGAGCGTCGCCTCGCTGGCGCGGGCGATCTCCATGACGTAGCCGATCGCACAGCCGGCCACCATCAGCAGCACGATGTTGTGGATGTTGTCGCCGCTCGGGCCGCCGTGGCCGAGGATGTTGGCCACCCCGATCACCGAACCGGCCGCCGCCGCCCAGCGCCAGCCACCGCGCCCGGCGAAGCCGAGCACGGTGCCGGCCGCCCAGATGGTGGGCAGGGTCGGCGCGCCGTGGCCGACCCGGGACGGCGCGTCGATCATGCCGCTCATCACGATGCCGGTGACGACGAGGACGAGGTCGGTGGCCAGCACGTACCAGGTGCAGCGCTGCGGGCCGGAGAAGGCCCGGGTCGAGGCGAGCGTCCAGAGGGTCAGCGCGCCGAGGTAGATCCAGCCGGCGACCGGGTGGACGAACTGCAGGTAGGAGTCGAAGTACCGGAGCACCGCGTAGCAGAGCGCCAGCACCCGGAAGAGCGAGATGGCCCGCCAGAGCGGCAGTTCGACGGACATGCCGCCCGCCGCCACCGCCGCGCCGACCGCCCCCGGGCCGGGCCCGGTTCTGCCGCCGTCCGTCATCCCTGCCGTCCTCCCCCGGATGCCCGGCCGGCCCCGCTCAGGCCTGCCCGGTCTCCTTCTGGTCCTGCGCGGCCTTCTCCGCCTCGGCCTTCGCCGCCTTCTCGGCCTCCGCCTTCTCCTCGGCCTTCTCGGCCTTGGCGGCGGCCTGCTCGGCCTTCTGGACGGCCTTGCGCTCGGCGTCGGCCTTCTTCTTGTCCTCGGCGATCTGCCGCTTGGCGGCGGTCGCGTAGACGTCCACGTACTCCTGGCCGGAGAGCCGCATGATCTCGTACATCACCTCGTCCGTCACCGAACGCAGGATGAAACGGTCGTTCTCCATGCCCTGGTAGCGGGAGAAGTCCAGCGGGCGGCCGATCCGGATGCCCGGGCGGATGCCGAAGTTCGGGATCACCTGGCCGGGCGGCTGGACCTTCTCGGTGTCGATCATCGCGACCGGGATGACCGGCGCGCCGGTCGCCAGCGCGACGCGGGCCAAGCCGCCGACCTTGCCCCGGTAGAGCTTGCCGTCGGGCGACCGGGTGCCCTCCGGGTAGACGCCGAACAGCTCACCGCGGTCCAGCACGGCGATCGCCGAGCGGATCGCCGCCTCGCCGGCGCCGCGCACGCCCGAGCGGTCCACCGGGAGCTGGCCGACGCCCTTGAAGAAGGCGGCGGTCAGCCGGCCCTTGATGCCCGGCGTGGTGAAGTACTCGGCCTTGGCGATGAAGGTCACCCGGCGCTTGATCAGCGCGGGGAAGAAGAAGGAGTCCGAGAAGGACAGGTGGTTGCTCGCGATGATCGCGGCACCCTCGGTGGGGATGTTCTCCTCACCCTCGATCCACGGCCGGAAGAAGATCCGCAGCAGCGGCGCGACGATCATCTTCATCAGTCGGTAGAACAACCCGGGCCTCCTGTATTGCGGACCGGTCGATCCTAATGCCCTTCGGCGTCCGCCCGTGCCCCGCCCCGCCCCGCCGGGGTGTCCCGCCCCCGCGGTGACGGGCCGTCGGGCCGCGTTCCCGGCGGGGGTGTACGCAGCGGGCGGGCACGTGGGACGATGCGAATTCCGCAGCCTCCCCTACCGGTCCGCCCCGCACGCCCCCGTCCGTACCAGCATCACCCTCCAACGTCGTCGCCCGCGAAGGAGTCCGCCATGCCGCTGCTGCCCGGCGCCGAACCGTACCGCCACCGGGGCGGGCCGGTGGGCGTCCTGCTCTGCCACGGGTTCACCGGCTCGCCGCAGTCGCTGCGGCCGTGGGCGGAGGACCTCGCCGCCGCCGGGTACACCGTCGCGCTGCCGCTGCTGCCGGGCCACGGCACCCGCTGGCAGGACATGCAGCCGACCCGCTGGGAGGACTGGTACGCCGAGGTCGAGCGGGAGCTGCTGGACCTGTCCGCGCGGTGCGAGCGGGTGTTCGTCGTCGGGCTGTCGATGGGCGGCGGACTGGCGCTGCGGCTGGCCGCGGTGCACGGGCCCGCGGTCGCCGGGCTGGTGCTGGTCAACCCGTCGGTGCGCTCGGACAACCCCGCGAGCGTCCTGCTGCCGGTGCTGCGCCACCTCCTGCCGAGCCTGCCCGGGGTCGCCAACGACATCGCCCGGCCCGGTGCGGTCGAGCTGGCCTACGACCGGACGCCGCTGCACGCCGCCTGGTCGCTGGCCCGGCTGTGGAAGGACGTCCAGGCGCGGCTGCCGGAGGTGACCCAGCCGGTGCTGCTCTTCCACAGCCCGCAGGACCACGTGGTCTCCGCGGCCAACTCCGAGCTGGTGCTGGCCCGGATATCCTCGACCGATGTGACGGAGCGGCTGTGCCAGCGCAGCTACCACGTCGCGACGCTGGACCACGACGCGGCGGAAATATTCGCGACCGCCCAGGACTTCATCCGACGGCTGGCTCCCGCGCACGCGGCGGGTGTCACCCCGGTGAAACCCGACCACCACCAAGGCTGAAGGGCCGGAAGTGCACGAGAGCAGCACGGCGGGCGGCGAGGACGAGACGCCCCGCGAGGAGGGTGCCACCACCGGCGGCGCACGGCCGGGCGCCGGGCGGGCGGACGGCGAGCAGACGGGCCGCGGGCCGTCCGGCGAGAAGGCCGCCGACGTTCCCGGCTCCGGCGACGCCCCGGCGGCCGGCGAGGCGGTGGCGGGCGAGGGCGGCGCGGGCACGGCCGGCCAGTCCCGGGCCCGGCGCGCGCCCGAGCGCAGCCAGGCCGAGCAGGACGAGATCTTCGCCGCGCTGGTCGCCCAGTTCGACGACCCGGTCGACCTCAACAACCCGAACTGGCCGGAGATCGAGAACCTGCGGGCGCGCGGCGAGCTCAAGGGCTACAAGGACCGCGGCGACGGCCTCCCCGGCGACGCCGACGACCTCTCCGGCCTCGCGCCCCAGCCGCGCCCCCGCTCCGGCCGCCCGGTGATGCCGGCCGCCGGCTCCGGCCCGCGCGACTTCGAGCTGGCCGAGGAGACCGACGAGGGCCACTTCGAGCCGCCGGAGCCGCCGCCGCTGCCGGAGGCCGACACCACCGCCAAGTTCGCCTGGCTGGCGGTGCTCGGCGGCCCAGCGCTGCTGCTGTTCGACGCGGTCGTCTGGCGCGAGGTGTCCGGCTGGCCCGCCTGGGTCGGGGTGGCCGCCTTCCTCGGCGGCTTCGCCACGCTGGTGGTCCGGATGAAGGACCGCGACGAGGACGAGCCCGAGGACCCGCACGGCGGCGCCGTCGTCTGACCCCCTCGCGCACCGGGGCGGTGCGGGTTTCCCCCGGGCGGGGTCACTCCCCGGGGTGGAGTTCGGCGGCCTGCGGGTGCGGCGGCCTGCGGGTGCGGCGGCGCTCGCCGCGCCCGGCGACCTGGATCCGGCCTTCGGCGCGGGCGGGAGGGCGACCACCGGCTTCGGCGGCCCCGGGAACGACCGGCTGCCCGTGGAACGGCTCCTTCGCGGCGCGGCACCTCCCGGGTGTCGCGCCGCGAGGCGTGTCAGCGCCCGGCGGGCTCCTGACGCGCGGGCAGCTGCAGGACGGCGAGCACCGGGAGGTGGTCGGTGGCGGCCCGCAGGTCCGCCCCGGTGACGCCGGGCAGCCCGTGCGGGACGCCGCAGGCGAGCACCTCGATGCCCGGCGTGACGAACACGGCGTCCAGCCGCTGGTAGGGGTTCTCCGGGACGGACGTCATCTCGCCGCCCCAGGGCGCCACCCCGTGGCCGTCCTGCAGCCGCCCGGCCAGCGCCTGCCAGCCCGGCCCGTCCGGGTGCTCGTTGAAGTCGCCCGCGATCACGCCGAGTTCGGCGTACCGCAGCTGACCGGCGAGCAGGTCGAACTGCCGTCGGCGCTCGGCGGCGTCCAGGCTGAGGTGACAACTGGTGACGGTGAACGGCGCCGCGCCGGGCAGTTCGAGCAGCGCGGTGGCGAAGCCGCGCGCGTGCAGGCCGCGGGTCTTCGGCAGCAGCCGGTCGTGGACGGCCCGCACCCGGACGCCGGGGCGGCCCAGCAGCAGCGGTCCGGCGGCGGCCCGGCCGCCGCCGGCGAGGACCGCGGTACCGGTCCGCCGGGCGAGCCAGGCCGCCTGCCCCTCGGGGCGCCAGTAGCGCGGCGCCTCCTGGACGCAGACGAGGTCGGGCGCGCAGGCCCGGATCACCCGGACCAGCGCCCGCCGGTCGTCGCGCAGCGAGCGGATGTTGTAGCTGAGCAGCCGCAGCCGACCGGGCGCGGGCGGCGGCAGTTCGGCCGGTGCGGTGGTCATCGCGGTTCCTCCCCTGGACGTCCTCGGTGACGACCGTACGGCAGGACGGGGCCGGGGTGGGGGGAACGCGGCGCGGCCCGCCCCTCCGGGGTGGAGGAACGGGCCGCGCCGGTCAGGCGGTGGCGGTCAGACCGTGCGGGCCAGGTCGGCCGCACCGGCGATGCCGGCGGCCGAGCCGGTCGAGGCGAGCACCACCTCGGCGCGCGGGCGGTGCACCCCGCCGGTCAGGTAGTGCTCGAACGCCTTGGCGACCGGGTCGAGCAGCAGCCGGCCGGAGTCGGAGACCCCGCCGCCGAGCACGAAGACGCCGGGGTCGAAGAGCGCCGCGAGGTCGGCCATCCCGCGGCCCAGCCAGTCGGCCAGCTCCGCGTAGCACTCCAGGGCGAGCGGGTCGCCCTCTTCCGCGGCCTGGGTGATGTGGATGCCGCGGATCGTCTCGGCGACGCCGTCGTTGAGCTCCAGCATCCGCTTGCCGCGCAGCGGGTCGGCGGCGGACCGCTCGCGGCCGTAGCGGCGCAGCGCCCGGCCGGAGCCGTACTGCTCCCAGCAGCCCTTGCCGCCGCAGCCGCAGGGCAGGCCGTCCGGAACCATGTTGAGGTGGCCGATCTCGCCGGCCACGCCGAACCGGCCGCGGTGCAGCCGGCCGTCCAGGACGAGGCCGCCGCCGATGCCGGTGCCGACGGTGATCAGCACCATGTCGGCGTGGCCGGCGCCCGCGCCGAACCGGTACTCGGCCCAGGCGGCGCAGTTGGCGTCGTTCTCGATGACCGCGGGCAGGCCGGTGAGCTCCTCGACGCGGCCGCGCAGGGGCTCGTCCTCCCAGTCGATGTTGGGGGCGAAGATCACCGTCGAGCGGTCGCGGTCGACGAAGCCGGGGGCGCCGATGCCGGCCGCGGTCACGTCGGGGTACTGCTCCTTGAGCTCGCGCACGGCCTGCGCGATCGCGTCGACCGCCCACTGCGGGTCGGCCGGGGTGGGCACCCTGGTCCGGGCGAGGATCTCGCCGCCCTCGTCGACCACACCTGCCGCGATCTTGGTCCCGCCGACGTCGACGCCGATGGTCAGAGCCATGTGTCCCTCAGCTATTCACTCGTTCCCGCTGGACGGAACGCTACCGCCCAACCATGCCCCCGTACACACCGCCGCCTACATTAACCGAAGACAATCCGCCGCCAACCCGGCCGAGACTGTTCAAAAGTCGTACCTTTTCACCGGTCGCATCACAGGGTGAAGCCGGAGCGTGACCGCAAGAGCATCAGGGGTTCACTGCTTGTCGGACGGCCCTTCAGGCGTGTCGTCCAGGTCCACCCGTTCGGTGCGGGCCGGGGCGCCGGCGGTCCAGCGGTGCTCGTGGCCGCTGACCGCGGCCCGGTAGGCGGCCAGCAGTTCGGCGCCGGCGGCGGCCAGGCCGGTACCGGCGGCGGTGAGGTGGCCGTAGACCTCGGGCTGCTTGTCGCGCAGGCGGTCGGCCAGGCCGGCCAGCGAGAGCAGCGTCTCGGCGCTCGCCTCCTGGGCCTTCTCGCCGACGACGGCGGCGAACCGGCGCACTTCGTCCACCAGCGGGCCCAGCTCCGGGCCGAACGGGTGCCCGCTCCCGTCCTGCTCGGCGGTGGGCTCGGTCCGGTCCGTGGTGGTCATCTCGCGCAGGCCTCCTCAGCAACGGCGGCCGCACCCACGGCCGCCCGCCCCGACGCTACCGGACCGGCCGTCACCCTCCGGACGGCGAGCGGGCCGGACCGACCCCGCCCTCGCGGGCGAGCCGGAGGGGCGCGCGGCCGGGGCGTCCCGGCGGGAGGATCCGGCTCAGGCCCGGGGCCACAGGGCCGGGTCCGGCGCGAAGCGGACGGCGAGGACGCCGTCGTGCAGGCCGGCGCCGGCGACGGTGCAGCGGCGCAGCGCCGAGGGCAGCGCGAGCACCCGCCGGTGGGCGCCGAGGCCGATCACCAGTTCGTCGCCGCGCCGCACGAGGTCGAGGTCGGCGCGCTCGGCGCCGGGCAGGGCGAGGTGCCAGACCAGCAGGCCGTCCGCGGCCAGCCGGTCCTCGACGGTCCACGGTCCGGCCGGGCGCGGCTCAGGGCCGGGGCCGGCGCCGTAGAGGCGGTCGGCGACGGCCTCCAGGGTGGCCTCGGCGGGCCCGGTGGTGAGCACCGGGACGTCCGCGCAGCCGGCGGCCAGCGCGTCCAGTTCGTCCCGGCGGCGGCGGGCCAGCGCGGCCAGCCACGGGTCGGGCGAGTCGGCGGCGGCGTCCGGCAGCACGCCGTGCACCACCACGGCGTCCGGGCGGTGGCCGTGCAGGGCCAGTCCGGTGCGGATCCGGCGCAGCTCGTCGAAGGGGTGGGCGTCGGCCGCGGTGACCAGGCGGACGCTGGTGCCGGGCGCGGTGATGGCGGCGCGCGCGGCGGCGAGCGCGCCGGTCGCCTTGGCGCGCGCCTCGTACAGCCAGTCGGCGGGCATCGGCACCCCGGCGAGGCCGGCCAGCAGCGGGCGCAGCGCCCGGGCGGCCTGGCGCTGCTCGGGGACGAGGCGGGCCAGGTAGCGCTCCAGCTGTTCGGGCAGGGCGAGGGTGGCGATGAGGTCGGCGGGCGGCGGGGCGAGCACCACCAGGACGTCCGCGTCGGCCGCGGGCAGCGCGCGCAGCAGGGCGAGCCGGGCGGTGCCGGGGAGGGCGGTGAGCTCCTCGGGGTCGAGCGGATCGGCGCCGAGCAGGTCGAGGGCGGGCTTCAGCCGGCCGCCGATCTCGCCGAGGGCGTGCCGGAAGGCGGCCTGCTCGTCGGTCCGGGCGACGCTCAGACCGGGCGCGTACGCGGTCGGCCCGGCCTCCAGCCGGACGCCGAGGGCGGCGTCCAGGGTGCGGTGCGGGTCGTCGGCCGCCAGCAGCAGGGTGCGCGCACCCCGCCCGGCGGCGTGCAGCGCGGTGGCGGCGGCCACCGCGGGCGCCGCGTGGTCGCCGCTGACCAGGATGGTGCGTGTCGCCGTCATGCCGTGCCGCCCCCGTTCCTCCGTGCCGCCGTGATTCAGAGTGCCTTGCCCGCGGTGGTGTCCTCGACGCGCTTCTTCAGGCCGGCCAGGGCCCGGTCGATGATGACCTTCTCGGCCTTGCGCTTGATCATGCCGAGCATCGGGATCTTGACGTCGACGGCGAGCTGGTAGGTGACCTCGGTGCGGCCGGCGCCGAGCGGGGCCAGGGTGTAGGAGCCGTCGAGCGAGCGGAGCATCTGGCTGCGCACCAGGGTCCAGGCGCACTCGCGGTCGCCGTCCCAGGTGTAGGCGAGCACGTGCTCGTCGCGGATGGCGCCGGCGTCGAGCACCAGGCGCACCTGGGCGGCGCGGCCGTTCTCCCCGGCCTCCAGGACCTCGACCTCCTTGACCTCGCCGGTCCAGGCCGGGTAGGCGGCGAAGTCGGCGATCACGGCCATGACCGTCGCCGGGGTCGCGTCGATGGTGATGCTCGACCTGGTGTGCTCCGCCATGGAATGGCCCTCCGCGTCGTCCCGTGCTGCTGGTCCGGCCGAGCCTGCTCGGCCGGGTGCGCCCGGAGCAGGCTATCGCGCCCCGCGATCCGGCCGGTCCCTCGGTGCGCCCCGGAGCGGGCCCGGGGGCCGCCGCGCGCGGCCCGCGGCGGCGGGCGCCGCGGGCTACCAGCCGGTACCCGACCGCTGCCGTAGGGTGCCATTCGAACGACCCGGTCCCGACCTGGTCGGACGGGTCAAGGTGTGACACTTCGAACACCCGGGCCGACCCCCCTGGTCGAAGCTGCCTACCGGGCAGTAACGTCCTGCCGTCCCGCAGCGTCGCGAACGAGGAGCAGTCTTGCTCGACTTCAGCCTTCCGGCCCTCTACCAGGTACCGAGCGGCGGTAACCTCTCCGACCTCGTGGTCCAGAACGCCGAGCGGCACCCCGACGTCGCGGTGCTCAGCCGCAAGGTGGACGGCCAGTGGCAGGAGTTGACCGCCGCGCAGTTCCTGGTCGAGGTGCACGCCGCCGCGAAGGGCCTGATCGCCGCGGGCATCGAGCCGGGCGACCGGGTGGGCATCATGTCCCGGACCCGCTACGAGTGGACGCTGCTGGACTTCGCGATCTGGACGGCCGGCGCGATCACCGTGCCGGTGTACGAGACCTCCTCCGCCGAGCAGGTCGAGTGGATCCTCGGCGACTCGGGAGTGGTCGCCGTGTTCACCGAGACCTCGACCCACACCGCCGTGGTCGCCGAGGTCGGGGAGCGCCTGCCGGAGCTGAAGCACACCTGGCAGATCGAGGGCACCGCGCTCGCCGCACTGACCGAGTCGGGCCGTGAGGTCACCGACGGCACGGTCGCCGAGCGCCGCTCGGTGGCGGGCCCCGACTCGATCGCCACCATCGTCTACACCTCGGGCACCACCGGCCGCCCGAAGGGCTGTCAGCTGACGCACGGCAACTTCCTGGCCGAGTGCGGCAACGTGGTGGAGCGCCTGGCCCCGCTGTTCCGCACCGGCGAGAGCTCCGTCCTGCTCTTCCTGCCACTGGCCCACGTGTTCGCCCGGATCGTCGAGATCGCCCCGGCGATGGCCCCGATCAAGCTCGGCCACGTCTCCGACGTCCGGGACGTCACCACCGAGCTGGCCGCGTTCAAGCCCACCCTGATCCTGGGCGTGCCCCGGGTGTTCGAGAAGGTGTACAACACGGCGCGGGCCAAGGCGCAGGCCGACGGCAAGGGCAAGATCTTCGACAAGGCCTCCGACACCGCGATCGCCTACAGCCGGGCGCTGGACGCGGGCGGCCCCGGGCTGCTGCTCAAGCTCAAGCACGCCGTCTTCGACAAGCTGGTCTACAGCAAGCTGCGGGCCGCGCTCGGCGGCCGGGCCACCCACGCGATCTCCGGCGGCGCCCCGCTCGGCGAGCGGCTCGGCCACTTCTACCGGGGCATCGGCTTCACCGTGCTGGAGGGCTACGGCCTCACCGAGACCTGCGCGGCCACCGCCTTCAACCCGTGGGACAAGCCGAAGATCGGCTCGGTCGGCCAGCCGGTCCCCGGCGCCTCCGTGCGGATCGCCGAGGACGGCGAGGTCTTCTTCAAGGGCCCGCACGTCTTCACCGGCTACTGGAACAACCCGCAGGCCACCGCCGACACCCTCAAGGACGGCTGGATCGCCACCGGCGACCTCGGCTCGCTGGACGACGAGGGCTACCTGACCATCACCGGCCGCAAGAAGGAGATCATCGTCACCGCGGGCGGCAAGAACGTCGCCCCGGCCGTGATCGAGGACCGGATCCGGGCGCACGCCCTGGTCGGCGAGGTCATGGTGGTCGGCGACCGCAAGCCCTTCGTCGCCTGTCTGATCACCGTCGACGAGGACTTCTTCCCCAAGTGGAAGGAGCTGAACGGCAAGCCCGCCGGTGCCACGGTGGCCGACCTGCGCGAGGACCAGGACCTGCTGGCCGCCCTCCAGTCGGCGGTGGACGACGGCAACGCGGCCGTCTCGCACGCCGAGGCGGTCAAGAAGTTCCGCCTGCTCGACACCGTCTTCTCCGAGGAGAGCGGTCATCTGACGCCCTCGCTCAAGCTCAAGCGCAACGTCGTGCTGAAGGACTACGCGGCCGACATCGAGGGGATCTACCGCAAGTAGCCCCTCCCCCCGGACCGCCGGTGCGGCCCACCCCTCGGAACGGTGGGGCGGGCCGCACCGGCACAGACCCTCCGGTACGGGTCGGAGCGGACCTGGGCCTTCTCCCGGAGGAGGCCTAGCCGGCCAGCAGCGAGGTCAGCCGCCCGGCCAGCAGGTCCCAGCGCCAGGAGCGGTCCACCCAGCGGCGCCCGGCCTCGCCCATCCGCCGGCGCAGCTCCTCGTCCTTCAGCAGCCGCACGATCCGCTCGGCCGCCGCGGCGGGCGTGCCGCCCGGCACCACGTAGCCGGTCTCGCCCTCCAGCACCGCGTCCGGCGCTCCGCCGGAGTCCCCCGCCACCACCGGCAGGCCGGTCGCCGAGGCCTCCAGGTAGACGATGCCGAGCCCCTCGACGTCCAGTCCGCCGCGCCGGGTGCGGCAGGGCATGGCGAAGACGTCCCCGGCGCCGTAGTGGGCGGGCAGCTCCTCCCACGGCACCGCGCCGGTGAACCGGACGGACGAGCGCACGCCGCGGGCGTCCACCAGCTTCTCCAGGTCCGCCCGGTAGGGGCCGCCGCCGACGATCAGCAGCACGGCGTCCGGCACGTCGGCGAGGATCTGCGGCATCGCCTCGATGAGGGTGTCCTGGCCCTTGCGCGGCACCAGCCGGGAGACGCAGACCACCACCGGCCGGTCGGCCAGCCCGAGCCGCTCGCGCACCGCGGCACCGCCGGAGTCCGGGTGGAAGCTCCGCTCGTCCACGCCGGGCGGCAGCTGGACCATCCGCGCGGCCGCCTGCGGGCCGACGGCGGCGGCGATCCGGGAGCGGGTGTACTCGCCGAGGTAGGTGAGCACGTCGGTGCCCGCGCCGATCCGGCGCAGCAGCTGCCGGGCCGCCGGAAGCTGGGCCCAGGCGGCCTCGTGGCCGTGGGTCATGCCGAGCAGCCGCCCGGCGCCGGCCCGGCGCAGCGTGGGGGCCATCAGCCCGAGCGGCGCGGCGGCGCCGAACCAGACCGAGTCGCAGCCCTCGGCGCGCAGGATCTCGGCGGCCCGCCGGGTGACCCGCGGTGTGGGAACCATCACCTTCGTCCGGTCGCGGATCACCGGGAACGGCTGTTCCGCGTCGAAGCGCGCCACCTCGGTGCCGTCGCGCCAGGTGGAGGCGTACACCACGACGCTCCCTGCGGGCTGACGGACGGCCATGTTGTGGACGAAGGCCTGGATGCCCCCGGGCCTCGGGGGGAAGTCGTTGGTCACGATCAAGGTCTTGTGCATCAGGCCACGGCTCGCTCGGTCGGGGGGTGCTCGGTGTACCGCTGGGTGATCCGTACGATAGGTCAACACCACGACCCGCCGGGAACGGATCCGCGTACGGCAACCGTTCCACCCCCGGGTCTGTCCTAGTACCGGGTGGTCGGCACGGCCGGTCCGGCCCCGTGGCGGCAGCCCGGCCAGGACCCGCCCGGACCGCCCGGGCGCCCGTCGCGCGGCGCCGCCGGCGGGACGTCCGAGACGAACGAGGGAGCGCAGTGGAGTTGGCCCCGGCCACCGAGTCCGGTACATCCAGCGGCGCCGAGGGCTCCGGCACGGCGCTCGCCGTCCGCCGCGAGCCGGCGCCGAGCACCACGCGCCCCTCCGGCCGCTCGGGCGCCCTCCTGGCGCTGGGCGGGACCTGGGTGGCCACCCGGACGCTCCTGCTGCTGCTGGTGACCGGCGTGCTGCGGATGCCCGGCGGGGACATCACCGCCGACGTCTGGCTGATCTACCACGGCTGGTACGGCGTGCTGCAGACCGGCACCTTCCCGCTGGACGACGTCACCTGGCAGTACCCGCCCGGCGCCGCCCTGGTGATCATGCTCCCGGGCCTGCTGCCCTGGTCGTACCTGGTGTCGTTCTGGGTGATCTGCGGGATCGCCGACGCGGTCGCGATGGCCCTGCTGGTCCGCACCGGGCTGCGCAGGGGCCGGGCGCTGACCGGTGCCTGGGTCTGGGTGGCCGGCGTCCCGCTGCTCGGTCCGATGATCTACAACCGCTACGACGTGATCGTCACCGCGATCGCGGTGGCCGGCCTGCTGGCGCTGATCCGCCGCCCGGCGATCGGCGGCCTGCTGCTGGGCCTCGGCGGCATCGTCAAGATCTGGCCGCTGCTCGGCCTGATCGGCACCCCGTCCGGTCGGCGCACCCGCCGTTCGTGGACCGCCGCGGCGGCCGCGACCGCGGCGATCGCCTTCCTGCTGGCGGCCGGGATGAACGGCGCGTTCGAGTTCCTGACGTTCCAGAAGGACCGCGGCATCGAGGTGGAGTCGGTCGGCGCGCTGCCGATCCACTTCGCCCGGATCGCCGGGGCCTGGGACGGCAAGGTGATGATGAACTACGGCTCGGTGGAGATGCTCGGGCCGTGGGTCGAGCTGGTCAGCAAGGTGATGCTGGCCGGCACCGTGCTCGGCTTCGGCTGGCTGCTGCTGTGGCGGTTCACCGCCCGGCGCCGCAACGCCGCCACCATGTACGACGCGGCGCTCGCCGCGCTGCTGATCTTCACCGTGACCAGCCGGGTGATCAGCCCGCAGTACCTGGTCTGGCTGGTCGGCGTCTCGGCGGTCTGCCTGACGGTGCGCGGCAGCAGCCAGCGGCCGGTGGCGCTGCTGATCCTGGCCGCGACCCCGCTGACCCTGGTGGAGTTCCCGCTGGTCTTCGGCGACGTGGTCGCCAGCAAGCCGGGCGCGATCGCCGTGCTGACCCTGCGCAACCTGCTGCTGCTGACCGCGACCGGGCTGTCCTGCGTCCGGCTCTGGCGCTCCACCCGGCGCACCGAGCGGCTCGCGGAGACCGTGGTGCTGCCCCGCCCGGAGCCGGTGCCGGCGGCCGCGTTCTCGGTGCGCCCGGGCATCGCGTACGAGCAGGACCTGCTGGACGGCATCGACCGGCCGCGCGGCGCACCCGGCGACCGGCGCCAGGGCGCCCGGCCCTGACTCCGCGCCGGGAGGCGCGCAGCCCCTCCTAGCGGGCGGCTAGCGCCCGGACCTCGGCCAGCCAGAGGCGGGTGAACTCGGCCAGGCCGAGGCCCAGCCGCTCCCGCAGCAGTCCGTCCAGCCAGGCCGGGCGGTCCGCGCCCGGGGCCGCCGCGCCGACCGCCCGGTAGAGGTCCACCAGCCGCTGCGGCCCGTACCGGCGGGCGATCAGGTCGCAGGCCAGCCAGGCCTGCTCGTAGACCTGGGCGAGCCCCTCCCCGGCGGCGGTGAAGGCGGCGTCCTCGGGCAGTGCCGTGGGCAGCCGCCCGTCGGCGACGTCCCGGGCCAGCTCCGGGGCGATCCGGTGGGCGGCGCGGCCCGAGTCGCGGTAGCCGGTCCAGTCGGCGGCGCCCTCGGAGAGCCAGAGCGGCGTCCAGGCGCGGGTGTCCGCCCGGGTCGCCACGTGCACCGCCTCGTGGGTGACCACCACCTGCCGGCCGAAGTCGCTCAGGCCCGCGTAGGTCTCCGGGTTGACCAGAATCCGGTCGGCCGGGGCGTTCAGCGGCGCGCCGGGCGCCGCCACGGTGACAGCGGCCATCCCGGACCAGCCGGGCCGCTCGTCCGCCAGCAGCCGGGTGAACTGTTCCCCGGTGGCGGGCAGTTCCAGCAGCAGCCGGCCGGCCCAGGCGGTGCCCCAGAGGGCCTCGACGGCGGACACCGCCCGGTCGCCGACGGCGGCGAGTCCGGCGGGGGCGCCCCCGCCGGCCCCGGCGTCCACCCCGAGCACCAGGCAGCGCGCTCCGGCGCCGGCCCGGACGGTGCCGAGGTCCCACAGCGGCGGCGGTCCGCCCGCGCCCTCCTCGCGTTCGACCCGCCAGCCGGCGGCGGAGCGGGCCAGCGCCAGCCGGCGCGGGTGGACGACCGGCTGCCGGTCGTACCCGCTCACCACGACGGTCAGCTCGGCGGTGGCGGCGCACCGCCCGGCCGCGTCCACCGGGCCGAGCAGCAGGTTCCGGTAGCCGGCCCGCAGCGGCAGCGCGGGCGGCCCGGCGGTCAGCGCCCGGGCCCGCTCGTCGAGCAGCGCCAGGACGCCGACGTGCTCGTCCGAGGCCGCGGCGGCGGGCCGCGCCGGGGCGGCCCCGGGCAGCGACAGCTGGGCCAGTCCGCCGGCCGCGAGCAGCAGGGCGGTGCGCCGGGACGGCCCGCGGCCGGCGGCGGTGTCCAGGCGGCTCAGAGCCGGATCACCCCCGAGACCGGCATCGCGGTGACGCTCTCGTAGCGGACCTTGGCACCCGGGTAGGGGGCGTGCACGATCACCCCGCCGCCGGCGTACATCCCGACGTGGTGCATGTCCCGGTAGAAGATCACCAGGTCCCCCGGCCGCGCTTCGGAGAGGCCGACCCGCTGCCCGGCGCGCGCCTGGGCCTGCGAGGTGCGCGGCAGGGTCACTCCCGCCTGCCGCCAGCTCCAGTACATCAGACCGGAGCAGTCGAACGCCTTGGGCCCGGTGGATCCGTACACGTAGGGCGAGCCGATCATCCGCACCGCGGCGGCCAGCGCGGCGGCGCCGCGTTCGGAGGCCGGCGGGGTGCTGCCGAGGTCCAGCCGGTCGGTGCCGCGGGTGGCGCGCTGCTCCGCCTCCCGGGCGTCCTGGGCGGCGAGCCGGGCGCGCTCGGCGGCGCCGAGGCTGTTGAGCAGCCGCTGCGCCTTGGCGAGCCGCTGCTGGACCTCCTGCTTGCTCTCGGCCAGCGCCCTGCGGATCTCCTCCAGCTCGGCGAGCTTGGCGGTGGTCTCGGCCCGGCGCTGGTCGAGCACCCGCTGACGGCCCAGCAGCTCGTGCAGGGTCTCATTCTGCCGCACGGCGGCCTGGTCCAGGGTGCGGGCCCGGGTGAGGTAGCCCTCGGGGTCGGTGGAGAGCATCAGCTGGACGGTCTGCGCCATCCCGCCGCCGCGGTACTCGGCGCCGGCCACGGTGGCGAGGTCGCCGCGCAGCCGGTTCAGCTCGTCCTGGGCGAGGGCGACCTGCTGCTGCAGCGTGCCGGTCTCGCGCTGGAGCCTCTGCTGGGCCTCCTGGGCGGCGTTGAACCGCTCGGAGGCCTGCTCGGCCTCGTCGTAGAGCTGCTCCACCTGCGCCTTGACGTCCTTGCGGTCGGCCGGGGCGTCCGGCGAGCCGGGCGCGGCCCGGGCGCTGCCTGCGGCCGCCACACCCAGCGCGGTGGTCGCCGCCGCGGTGAGCACCAGCGCCCGGGCGAACGCGTGCGCACCTGACAGCGGGGAACGGCGGTGCACGGCCATGCGACGTCGGCTCCGATCCTGGGCCCGGCCCGCCGCCGCACCGGAGCGGGCGGCTGTCGAAGCGGGCGTCCGGTGGCAGACGTTAGCGAGTCAGGGCAACCGATTCCAAACCCCTCCGAACCCGAATATTCGGACACTGATCGGACATCAGATCGGTTCGCGGACCGAGCGTCCCGGCGGGGCCGGGAAAAGCCGCAGGCCCGGCCTCCCTCGGGGGAGACCGGGCCTGACGGGGCGTTCCGACCGTCGGTCAGAGGCGCACGATGGTGTTGACCGGCATGTTGGACGCCGACTCGTAGCGGACCGACGCGCCCGGCTTCGGGGCGTGGATGACCTGGCCACCGCCCACGTAGATGCCCACGTGGTGGCGGTCGCCGTAGAAGATCACCAGGTCGCCGGGCTGGGCCTTGGAGATGTCCGAACCGATCTGGGTGCCGGCGGTGGCCTGCGCCTGCGAGGTGCGCGGCAGCGACACACCCGCCTGGGCGTACGCCCAGCCGGTGAGGCCCGAGCAGTCGAAGGAGTTGGGGCCGGTGGCGCCGTAGACGTACGGGGCGCCGAGCTTGCTCTCGGCGGCCGCGATCGCGGCGGCACCGCGCGAGCTGTTGGCGGCCGGCGCGGCCGGCGCGGCCGGCTTGGACGCCGCGGCGGCCGGGGCCGAGGCCGGGGCCGAGGAGGGCGCGGACTGCGCGCTCAGGTTGCTGCGGTTGGTGTCGCGGGAGGCGCGCTCGGCGTCGGCCTTCTCCTTGGCGGCCTTGGCGGCCTCGGCCTTGGCGGCGTCCGCCTTCGCCTTGGCCTCGGCGGCGGCCTTCTCCTCGGCGGCGCGGATGGCCTGGCGCTCCTGCTCGGTGAGCGTGTTGAGCAGGTCCTGGGCCTTCTGCAGCTTGCCCTGGACCTCCTCCTTGGAGGTCTTCAGCTGCTGGGTGGTGGACTCCAGCTCGGCGAGCTTGGTCTGGGTCTCGGTGCGGTCCTGGTCGAGCCTGCGCTGCTGCTCCTGGAGCTCCTTCAGCGCGCCGGACTGGGTCGAACCGGCCTGGTTCAGGGCGTCGGCCTGGTTGAGGAAGTTGTCCGGGCTGGCGGAGAGCATCAGCTGGACGGTCTGCGATATGCCGCCGGTGCGGTACTGCTCACCGGCGATCTCGGCGAGGCCGCCCTGCGCCTCGATCACCACGGCCTGCTGACGGGCCACCTTGTCCTGCAGCTCGGCGACCTGCTTCTGCAGCTCCTGCTGCTTGGCCTGGGCCCCGTTGTACTTCTCGGTGGCGACCTCGGCCTGCTCGTTGAGCTGGTCGACCTGCTCCTTGACCTGGTCCTTGGTCGGCGCAGGGTCGGCGTGGGCGCCGGACTGCGCGGACAGGGCAACGGCAGCGGCGGCGACACCGGTCAGGATCGAGACACGGGCGCGGCCGGCGGGCTTGGGACGACGATGGGACGCCACGAAGGCGGACTCCTTCTTCCTCATCCGCCTACCGGGTGAGCTGACGGGTTCGGGCGGAAGCGTGCCCTACGACGCCTCACCCGCCGCTCGCGCGGCCGGCCTGGCGCCGATTCACCCCGGAGGAACGTGGTTCCCCGGCTCCGTTCCACAGCGGACCCCGGACTGCGGGGCCCTCGTTCGGACGGGCTACCCGAAGCCCCGTCCCGCTGCTTCGCGAACTCGGCGGCGAACCCCGCCGCCACCCAGGCTGGGTGATCGACTGTGCGTGGTTCGAGGCACGACCCTAGTAACAGATCCGTGATCCGTTCAAATCCTTGTCAGAAAAAAGCCGGAAGAATGCCCAAGTTCCCTTGTGAATATGACCGAATGTGATCACACCCCCACGGCGGGCTGATCATTGTCCGTCAGATGGTCGAAAGCGCGCTCGAAACGCCGACGCCACCTCCGACCGGAGGTGGCGCTGATCACAGGAGCCCCAGCGGGCCCCTCGGGCGTGTCGTGGCGACCCGTCAGACCCGGCGGATCGTGTTGATCTTCATGGCGTCGGCCTTCATCACCTTCACCACGTCACCGGTGCGCGGCGCGTGGACCACCATGCCGTTGCCGATGTACATGCCGACGTGGCTGCGGTCGTCCCGGTAGATGACCAGGTCGCCCGGCTGGGCCTCGGACAGGGACGGCACCCGGGTGCCGTAGTTGCCCTGCGCCTGCGAGGTGCGCGGCAGCGAGACGCCGGCCTTGCCGTACGCCCAGACCATCAGACCGGAGCAGTCGAAGGTGCTCGGGCCGACGTCGCCCCAGCCGTAGGGCGAGCCCTGCTTGCTCATCGCGAGGGCGACCGCGGAGCCCGCCTTGCCGCTCGCCTGCGGCAGGCTGCCCAGGTCGGTGCGCTCGGAACCGCGGGAGGCGCGGTCGGCCTGCTGCTGCGCCGCCTTCAGGGCCGCGCGGTCCGCGGCGCTCAGCGAGTTCAGCAGCTCCTGGGCCTCCCGGAGCTTCTTGTTGACCTCGGCCTTGGTCTGGTTGAGGTCCTTGGTGGTGCTGTCCAGCGAGGCCAGCACGGCGGCCGCCTCGGCCTTCTGCTGGTCGAGCCGGCGCTGCTGCTCCTGCAGGCCCTTGAGCGCCTCGGCCTGGCTGGAGCTGGCCTGCTGCACGCTGGAGGCCTTGTCCAGGTAGCCGGACGGGTCGGAGGTGAGCATCAGCTGGACGGACGGGTCGATGCCGCCGGTGCGGTACTGCTCGCCCGCCACCTCGGCCAGACCGGCCTGCAGCTGGGTCATCTGGTCCTGGCCGCGGGCCACCTGGTCCTGGAGCTGGTCCGCCTGCTTGCGCAGCTGGTCGGCCCGCTCCTTGGCGCCGTTGTACTTCTCGGTGGCCTGCTCGGCCTCCTCCTGCAACTGGTCGATCTGCGCCTTGACGTCGTCCTTCTTCGGCGACGGGCTGGGCGCGGCGTGGGCGGCGACCTGCGCGGAGAGAGCGACCGCGGTCGCAGCGGCAGCGGTGAGCACGGAGACCCGCGCGCGGCTCGGCTGCTTGGGACGGCGGTGGGAGGCCAAGGGACCGGCTCCTTCTTCCAATGGCCTCACCCGAACGGGTGAGAATCCGGAAAATAGGTTTGACGCCAGACCCTAGTGAAGATCCACGTTTCGCGCCACTCCCCCGTTCGCGTGAACGCGAACCGCCCCTCTGACTTCACCGAATTCGCACAACATCGCAATCGGGCCGCTGACCAGCCGTCATACCGACCGGCTCACACCCCGGAAGGGTTACGGGCGGGCCAGCCGGTTGAGCAGCAGCACCGACGCGACGGGGCGCGCGCCGGCCTTCCGCACGCCCTCCGCGACCTCCCGGTCGGTGGAGACCACCACCACCGGGCGCCCCTGCGGCTCGGCCCGGACCAGCCGGCGGATCAGCTCGTCCGCCGTCTCCCCGGTCCGGCTGAACCGCACCCGCACGCCGCGCGGAGGCGCCATGATCACCGGTACGTCCAGGTCCTGACCGTCGAACACACAGGTGACTTCCGCCTGGGTGCGCTGCGCCAGCATCGCCAGCCCGCCCAGCAGCCGGATCCGCTGCTGCTCCAGCGGCAGCGTCGGATAGCCGGTCTTGGTCACGTTGTAGCCGTCCACCACCAGATGGACCTGCGGGATCGCCAGCAGCTGGTCCAGCAGCGCCGGATCGTCCTCGGCCAGGCCCCGGCGCGCCACGTCGTGCGGCGAGGCCGAGCCCGGCACCACGGCCTCCACCAGGTCCGCCGGGCGGATCTGGGACACCGGCAGCGCCAGCTCCCGCTGCAGCCCCTGCGCCGACTGCAGCACGGTGTCCAGCAGCAGCCGCAGCCGCATGTCCTCGACGCTGCGCCCCTCGCGGGCCGAGCGGCGGCCCTGCTCGGCGGCGTTCTCCAGCTCCGTGACCCGGTGCCGGAGCCGGCGCGCCTCGCTCTCCGCCGCGCTCCGCTCGGCCGCCGCCTGCGCCCGGGCCGCCTCCAGTTCGGCGGCCAGCTTGCGGGCCTGCGCCTGCGCGCGGCGGGTGTCGCTCTCCAGCGACCGCAGTCTGCGGCGCAGCGAGTCCGCCTCCCGGCGGACCTCCTCCGACTCGGTCCGCTGGCGCTCCAGGTCCGCCCGCGCCGCGGAGCGCACCTCGGCCAGCTCGCCCTGCAGCTTCTCGACCAGCCGGGCCGCCTCGGCCGCCGCGCCCTCGGCGCCCGCCCGCTCGGCCTCCTCGCCGGCCTCCGCCACCAGCCGGCTCCACCCGGCGGAGCGCACCAGATAGGCGGCGGCCGCCACGTCCATCGGGTCGGCGGCGCCCGGCACGGTGCCCGACTCCAGCGCCCTGACCAGGTCCGGCTGGCCCAGCCGCAGCCGCTCCGCTATCCGCGAGCGGAAGGCCGGCTCCGCCTCCAGGGCGGCCGCCAGCGCGGTCGCCGCGTACTTGGCCCGGCGGGCGGGGGTGAACTTGGCGTACTGACGCAGCGACTGGGGCAGTTCCGCGAGCGGCAGCCCGCCGAGCGCGTCGGAGGCGAGCCCCACCACGCGCCGGCGCACGCCCTCGGGCAGCGGCCGGTCCAGCGTCTCGGCGCCGCCCGCCGCGCCGTTCCCGGCGTCCCTGGTGCCCCCGGCGTCCCGGACCGAACCGTCGACGGCTGCCGCCGGATCGTCACCGCCGCCGGACTCCTCGCCCGCGGCCGCCTCGGCCGGGGCGCCGGTGCCGGAGGGGGCGGCCCCTGCCGCGTCCGGCGCCTGCGCGTCCACAGCGGGCTGCCGCCCCTGCGGCCCGGCGGGCTCCTTCGCTGCGTCCACCACGTCCTCGGCTCCGATCCTGGTCCAGCGGGGTACGGCCCCGGCCGCCACCCCCGTCACACTCCGTGCGTTCTCTCTGTATTGTCCCGTGCGGCGGTCGGCCACGCCCTGCACCGCCCGCCGCACGGTTCAGGCGGTCAGGCCTGCCCCGGGGCCCCGGCGTCGTCGGCCGCGCCCGGGCGGGCGACCAGCTCGACCTGGTCGACCGCGTTGCACCAGCGGCAGCGCACGGACTCGACCGTCTCGCTGAGCACCTGGGTCTCCTCGATCTTCGACTCGCCGGCCAGGTCGAAGTGGAGGAACTCGGTGACCCGGGCGGTCCGGGTCACGTCGAAGCGGGTCAGATTGCCGCAGAGCGTGCAGCGCCAGCGCGTCTCGGCGGTCAGGGCGGGGACGGTCATCGGGGGTCCTCTCGGGTGGTCCCGGAACGGGCTCAGGCGCTCCCCCCGGAGCCCCGGCGTCGGCGGCGGGAGGCGGGATTGCCCGCCCCAAGCCTATTGCCTGGGGCAACCTTCGCGGTCACCGGCCGACCGGCCCCGGCGGTAGCCCACCTGCCGTAACCGCGCGCGGTGCCCGCTCGGCGACGGGGGATGCTGGGGCCCATGGCGATCCCGGTCCTCCCCGTCCACCCCGGGCCGCGCCGCGGCCGGCCGGCCGCCACCGCCCCGGCCGTCTGCTACGCGCTGATCGCGCTCAACACCGCGGTCTTCCTGCTCGGTCCGGCCGCCGGGCTGAACCCGCTCTACGGCCGGGGCCAGAGCCGGGTCTGCGCGGAGCAGCGCTACGAGCAGCGCTGGGGGGCCGTGCCCGTCGAGCTGCTGACCGGGCGCCCGCTGACCACCGGCCAGCTCGCCGAGGCCCCCGAGCCGGTGCCCGGCTGCCCGGCCGCGCCCACGCCGGGCAAGCAGCCGGCACTCTCCGTGCTCAGCGCGCTCTTCCTGCACGGCGGCTGGCTGCACCTGCTCGGCAACCTGCTCTTCCTGCACGTCTTCGGGCCCACCGTGGAGCGGCGGCTGGGGCGCTCCCGGTTCGTCCTCTTCTATCTGGCGTCCGGGGTGCTGACCACCTACGGCTTCGCGCTCGCCGAGGCGCACTCGGCGGACGCGACCCGGGTGCTGATCGGCGCCTCCGGGGCGATCTCGGCCGTCCTCGGCGCCTATCTGCGCTTCCACCCGCGGGCCCGGGTCACCACGCTCGTCCCGCTGCTGCTCTTCCTGCCGCTGCGCTTCCCGGCCTGGCTGGTGCTGGGGCTCTGGTTCGTCCTCCAGTGGTGGTCGGTGCACTCCGCCGGGCCCGGCGTGGCGTACCTGGTGCACGTGATCGGCTTCGCGGCCGGGTTCCTCTACGCCTGCACCCTGGCCGAGCGCCGTCCGCGGGCCACCCGCCCCCGCGACGGTGCGGCCGGCTCCCGATACCCTGGCGGCACCTCACAAAGGAGTACGCCACCGTGATCACCGCCATCGTCCTGATCAAGACCAGTGTCGACCGCATCCCGGAGATCGCCGAGGCGATCGCCGCCATCGAGGGCGTCAGCGAGGTCTACTCGGTGACGGGCGGCTACGACCTGGTCGCGATGGTGCGGGTGGGCCGGCACGACGACCTCGCCGAGGTGATCCCCGGCCGGCTGAACAAGGTCCCGGGCGTGGCCCACACCGAGACCCAGATCGCCTTCCGCACCTACTCCCAGCACGACCTGGAGGCCGCCTTCGCGATCGGCCTGGACGAGTAGGACGCGCCCCCGCCCGGCCGCTGCCCCGCTCAGCCCTCGCGGCGGGTGTCCGCGACGCAGCGGCCGCCCTCGTTGCGGTAGGTCCAGGCGGCGCCGTCCGTGACCAGCTCGCGGACGGCGGTCAGGAACCGGTCCACGTGCTCGTCCGGGGTGCCCGCGCCGAAGCTCACCCGGATCGCGTTCAGGCTGCGCTCGCCGGGCAGCGACGGCTCCGGCGCGCCGCACTCCGAGGGCGCGGCCTCCTCGTCGCCGAGCAGGGTGCGCACCAGCGGGTGGGCACAGAACAGACCGTCGCGGACGCCGATGCCGTACTCGGCGGACAGCGCGGCCGAGAAGTGCGAGCTGTTCCAGCCCCGGACGACGAAGGAGAGCACGCCCACCCGGTCCGAGTCGGCGCCGAACAGGTTCAGCACCCGGACCTCGGGGATCTCGGCCAGCCCGGCCTTCAGCCGCGCGACCAGCGCCCGCTCGCGGGCCTCCAGCGCGTCGAACCCGGCCTCGGTGAGCGCCCGGCAGGCCGAGGCGATCGCGTAGGCGCCGATGACGTTGGGCGAGCCGGCCTCGTGCCGGGCCGGGCCGGTGTGCCACTGCACGGCCACCGAGCCGTCGGTCTCCCGGGCCACCGTGCGGGTGGCGCCGCCGCCGGCCAGGTACGGGTCGGCCGCGTCCAGCCAGTCCGCCCGGCCGGCCAGCACCCCGGCGCCGAACGGCGCGTACAGCTTGTGGCCGGAGAAGGCGATCCAGTCGACGCCCAGCTCGCGCACCGAGACCCGGTGGTGCGGGGCCAGCTGCGCGGCGTCGAGCACCACCCGGGCTCCGTGGCGGTGGGCGGTGCGGGTCAGCTCGGCGACCGGCCAGAGCTCACCGGTGACGTTGGAGGCGCCGGTGACGCAGAGCAGCTTCGGGCCCTCGGGGGCCCCGGTCAGCGCGGCGTCGAAGGCGGCGACGGCCTCGGCGTGCGAGCGGGGCGCGCGCAGGTAGGTGACGGGCAGGCCGGCGTGCGCCCAGGGCAGCAGCGAGGCGTGGTGCTCGGTCTCGAAGGCGAACACCTGGGTCCCGGCCGGGACCGCGCCGGCCAGCAGGTTGAGCGAGTCGGTGGTGGCGCGGGTGAAGACCACCTGGTCGCCCTCGCGCAGGTCGAGGAACTCGGCGATGGTGCGGCGGCTCTGCTCGAACAGGTCGGTGGAGAGCTGCGAGAGGTAGCCGGCGCCGCGGTGCACGCTGCCGTAGTAGGGGGCGTAGGCGGCGACGTCGTCCCAGACCCGCTGGAGCGCCGGGGAGCTGGCGGCGTAGTCGAGCGCCGCGTAGCCGACCTTCTCGCCGTTGGCGAGCGGGACCTGGACGTCGTGGCCGAGCACGGCGAGGGGGGCGCACGGGAGGGGCTGTGCGGAGCTCGCCGAAACAAGGGTGGCGGCGGGCGACGGGTGGGAGGCCAGAGACATGGGGATGCACTCCTGTACGGGTCAGGGACCCCGGGAGTGCGATCAGTCCGGCGTCCGCGCTTGCCACGCGGACGGCTCGCCACGTGACCCGGTCCTCACCCAGGGCACCCCGCCACGGACGGAGGGTTGCCGGACAGCCAGCTGGGGCTTGACGCTGTCGCTCATGACCTGGCGAAGACTCTAGGTCGCGTCCGGCCCGTGGTCAAACAGCCGTCCGTATCCCGGACATGCGCGAGGGCCCACCGGGAGGACTCCCGGTGGGCCCCAACGGCCGCGTCAGGACCGGGCGGTGGCCTCCGACCAGTGCTTCAGCAGATCGCCCGCGGCACCCGAGTCGATGGCCGCAGCGGTGCGCCGCATGGCCGACTCCAGCTGCTCGGCGAGCGGCGCGTCGGTCAGGTCGAGCGCCACCAGCGCGGCCGCCGAGTTCAGCAGCACCGCGTCGCGCACCGGCCCGTGCTCGCCGGCCAGCAGCCGGCGCGCGACCTCCGCGTTGTACGCCGGGTCCCCGCCGCGCAGCGCCTCGATGCCGACCGGCTCGATGCCGACCTCACGCGGGTCGAAGGAGGTCTCGGTGACGGCGCCGCCCCGGACCACCCAGACCCGCGAGGTGGTGGTGATGGTCAGCTCGTCCAGCCCGTCGTCGCCCCGGAAGACCAGCGCGCTCGCCCCGCGCCGCGCCAGCACGCCGGCGATCAGCCCGGCGAGCCGGGTGTCGAAGCAGCCGATGGCGTGCGCCGTCACCCGGGCCGGGTTGGTGAGCGGACCGAGGATGTTGAAGGCGGTGGGCACCCCGAGCTCGCTGCGGGCCGGACCGGCGTACCGCATCGACGGGTGGAAGGTGGCCGCGAAGCAGAAGGTGAGCCCGACCTCCTCGGCGACCTCGGCGACCCGGCTCGGCCGCAGGCGGAGGTTGATGCCCAGCTTCTCCAGCACGTCCGAGGAACCGCTGGAGGAGGAGGCCGCCCGGTTGCCGTGCTTGACCACCTTGGCGCCGGCCGCCGCGGCGACGATCGCCGACATGGTGGAGATGTTGACGGTCTTGGCCCGGTCGCCGCCGGTGCCGACGATGTCCACCGCCGGGCCGGGGATGTCCAGCGGCTCGGCATGGGTGTACATGGAGTCGACCAGGCCGGAGATCTCGTCGACCGTCTCGCCCTTGGCCCGCAGCGCCACCATGAAGCCGGCGATCTGCACCGGGGAGGCCTCCCCGCTCATGATCCGGTCCATCGCCCAGGCGGTGGCCGAGCGGTCGAGGTCCTCCCCCCTCAGCAGCGCCGACAGGATGTCCGGCCAGGTGCGGACCACCTGCGCGGGCTCGCTACCGCCGTTCGCAGGGTGCGCGTTCACCATGGCTGACTCCAGCTCTCGCTCCCCGGGGACCGGGGAAGGACGTAGGGACGAAAGTCAGCCTATCGAGCGGTGGGGTGCCGGGGCCGTGCCGTTCACCCTTCTTCTCTGCTGTTGAGACGCGGGATGAGACGGCGGGGCGGGAAGACCCTCAGCGGGTGGCCGGCGCCCGCTTCGCCTGCCGGGCCCGCAGCAGGGTGGCGACGGCCTCGGCCAGCGCCACCGGGTCCACCGGCTGGGAGATCGCCGCGTCGGCCCGGCTCCAGGCCGCCAGCCAGGAGTCCTGCGGCCGGCCGATCAGCACCAGCAGCGGCGGGCAGCCGTAGATCTCGTCCTTCAGCTGCCGGGCGAGCCCGAGCCCGCCGGCCGGAACCGCCTCGCCGTCCAGGACACAGAGGTCGATGCCGCCCTTCTCCAGCGCCTTGAGCACCGCGGGGGTGGTCGCGCACTCCAGGTAGTCCAGCTCCGGCAGGTCCTCCGCGGGCCGCCGGCCGAGAGCGGTCAGCACCTGCTCGCGGGTGGTGCGGTCGTGGCTGTAGACAAGGACGGTCAACGTCCCGTCGGTCGTGTACGCCATGGGCCTGCTCCCTCACGTGTGATCCGGACCACGTTCGCCTCTCCCCGGATGCTACTCCCGATCACCCGCCGCCGAGCCCTTCCGGAGAGATCCGTCCGGAGCCGTCGGGCCGGCGACTGGTCCGGGCGGAGCACGGCGCGTCACCCCCGCCCGCGCGGACCACCCGTACGGCGGACGGGTGGTCTCTCCCCTTACTACCCGGCGCCCCGCGGGCCCGCCGCGACACGCCGCCGCAGGCCCGGAAGAAGCCCTTCAGGAACCGTCAGAAAAGGGACACGCCGCTGCTCGGCAAGGGTATGGACGGCCCGTCGGCCGCCAAGGGGGCATACCGCACGCACCGGACACTCCGAGGGAGACCCCCCGGCGTGAAGACGGAATAAGGGACCGACATAATGTCCGTCGTGGCGACAGCAACAGCAGTAGAAACCGGGCACGCGCACGGATCGGTCAACCGGCCGAACATGGTCAGCGTCGGAACGATCGTCTGGCTCAGTTCCGAGTTGATGTTCTTCGCGGCCCTCTTCGCGATGTACTTCACGCTCCGCTCCGTCAAGGGGCCGGAGTTCTGGACCGAGAAGGCGCACGCCCTCAACGTGCCCTTCTCCTCGGTCAACACCACGATCCTGGTGCTCTCCTCGCTCACCTGCCAGCTCGGCGTCTTCGCCGCCGAGCGCGGGGACGTGAAGAAGCTCCGCTCGTGGTTCATCATCACCTTCGTGATGGGCGCGATCTTCATCGGCGGCCAGATCTTCGAGTACACCGAGCTGGTCAAGAAGGACGGCCTCTCGCTGTCCTCCGACCCGTACGGCACGGTGTTCTACCTGACCACCGGCTTCCACGGTCTGCACGTGACGGGTGGTCTGATCGCCTTCCTGCTGGTCCTGGGACGGACGTACGCAGCCAAGCGCTTCACGCACGAGCAGGCCACCGCCGCGATCGTCGTGTCGTACTACTGGCACTTCGTCGACGTCGTGTGGATCGGCCTGTTCGCGACCATCTACCTGATCAAGTAACCAGCTGATCAGGTCGCTGGCCACCGGCCTCGGGTCCCGCCCTCACCGGCGACGGCCCGATTTCGCCGGTGCCGACGCTCCCACCGACCGACCGCGCGCGCAGCCCTAGACAGGCAGCCTCGTGCCGGCCAGACCGGCCGCCGGGTGCACCCACCAGTCGACCAGATCCTGACACCGGGGTTATTCCGTGAAAAAGCTCTCCGCACGACGGCGCCACCCACTGGCGGCGCTGGTCGTCCTACTTCTCGCCCTGGCGGCAACCGGGGGGCTGTACGCCGCGTTCGCGCCCGCCGACAAGGCGCAGGCCGACGTCGCCGCGCAGTCGCTCGCGATCGACGAGGGCAAGAAGCTCTTCGCCGTGGGCTGCTCCTCCTGCCACGGCCTGAACGGCCAGGGCAGCAGCGACGGCCCGAGCCTGGTCGGCGTCGGCTCCGCCGCGGTCGACTTCCAGGTGGGCACCGGTCGCATGCCGGCCCAGCAGCCCGGCGCCCAGGTGCCGCGCAAGCCGAACATCTACTCGCAGGCGGAGATCGACCAGCTCGCCGCCTTCGTCGCCTCGCTCGGCCCCGGCCCGGTGACGCCGACCGAGGAGCAGGTCACCTCGACCAACCCCGAGGACCTCGCCAAGGGTGGCGAGCTGTTCCGCACCAACTGCGCCCAGTGCCACAACTTCGCCGGCCAGGGCGGTGCCCTGACCCAGGGCAAGTACGCCCCGTCGCTGGAGGGCGTGGACGCCAAGCACATCTACGAGGCCATGCAGACCGGCCCGCAGAACATGCCGTCGTTCCCGGACAGCATCATGCCCGAGGAGCAGAAGAAGCAGATCGTGGCCTTCGTCCGCCACACCACCAACGATGAGCCCAACCCCGGCGGTCTCACGCTCGGCAGCCTCGGTCCGGTGACCGAGGGCCTGTTCGGCTGGATCTTCGGTCTCGGCGCGCTCATCGCGGTCGCGATCTGGGTCGCCGCCCACACCACCAAGGCCAAGAAGTCATGAGCCACGACATGTCAGAAGAGAAGCTCCCGGAGTCCCACGGCTCCGCCGGGCACCACGAGGTGGCCGCCCACGGCGACCCGTTCGCCGACCCCGGCCTGCCGGCCCACGAGCCGCGCCGCACCGACATCGACGAGCGGGCCGCCAAGCGGGCCGAGCGTCAGGTGTCGCTGATGTTCGTCGTGTCGATGATCGCCACCATCGGCTTCATCGCCTCGTACGTGGCCATCGACCCGGACAAGATCGTCTACATCTGGCCGCTGGGCAACGTCAGCGCGCTGAACTTCGCGCTCGGCATGACCCTCGGCGTCGCGCTGTTCCTCATCGGCGCGGGCGCGGTCCACTGGGCCCGCACCCTGATGTCGGACCACGAGATCCCGGCCGAGCGTCACCCGATCGAGGCCGACGACGAGGTCCGCGCGGACGTCATCGAGCAGTTCAGGACCGGCGCCGCCGAGTCCGGCTTCGGCCGCCGCAAGATGATCCGCAACACCCTCATCGGTTCGATGGCGCTGGTCCCGCTCTCCGGCGTGGTCCTGCTCCGCGACCTGGGCCCGCTGCCCGAGGACAAGCTGCAGCACACCGGCTGGGACGAGGCCACCGAGGCCAAGCCGCTGCAGCTGATCAACATGAACACCAACCTGCCGATGAAGGCCGAGGACATCATCCAGGGCTCCCTGGTGTTCGCGATGCCCGAGGGTCTGACCACGCACTCCGAGGACTTCCAGGTTCGCATCGCGAAGGACGCCCTCATGCTGGTGCGCATCGCGCCGGAGGACATCAAGGACGAGAAGTCCAAGGAGAAGGGTTTCGAGGGCATCCTCGCCTACTCCAAGATCTGCACCCACGTCGGCTGCCCGATCAGCCTGTACGAGCAGCAGACCCACCACGCGCTCTGCCCCTGCCACCAGTCGACCTTCGACCTGGCGGACGGCGCGCGCGTCATCTTCGGCCCGGCCGGCCACCCGCTGCCGCAGCTGAAGATCACCACTGACGAGAAGGGCTTCCTGGTCGCCCACGGCGACTTCGACGAAGCCGTCGGCCCGAGCTTCTGGGAGCGTGCTCGATGAGCAGTGCGAGCAGCACCACCTCCGGCGCCGCCAAGCCGGCCAGCACGCGCGCCAAGCCCGCGAACAAGTGGGAGCAGGCGGCGGACTGGACGGACGGCCGGCTGGGGATCTACTCCCTCGCCAAGGCCAACCTGCGCAAGATCTTCCCGGACCACTGGTCCTTCATGCTGGGCGAGATCTGCCTCTACACCTTCATCATCATCATCCTGACCGGCGTCTACCTGACGCTGTTCTTCAAGCCCTCGATGGGCGAGGTCATCTACGACGGCTCGTACGTGCCGCTCAAGGGCATCCCGATGTCCGAGGCCTACGCGTCGACGGTCGACATCAGCTTCGAGGTGCGCGGCGGCCTGCTGGTCCGCCAGATCCACCACTGGGCCGCCCTGGTCTTCGTGGCGGCGATGTTCGTGCACATGCTGCGCGTCTTCTTCACCGGCGCGTTCCGCAAGCCGCGCGAGATCAACTGGGTCTTCGGCTTCCTGCTGCTGGTCCTGGGCATGTTCGACGGCTTCTTCGGCTACTCGCTGCCCGACGACCTGCTCTCCGGCACCGGTATCCGGTTCATGGAGGGCGCCGTCCTGGCGACCCCGCTGATCGGCACGTACATCCAGATGTTCCTGTTCGGCGGCGAGTTCCCCGGACACGAGATCGTGCCGCGGTTCTTCACCATCCACGTGCTGCTGATCCCGGGCATCATGCTCGGCCTGCTGGTGGCGCACCTGATCCTGGTCTTCTACCACAAGCACACCCAGTGGGCGGGCCCGGGCAAGACCGAGAAGAACGTCGTCGGCATGCCGCTGATGCCGGTCTACATGGCCAAGGCCGGTGGCTTCTTCTTCCTGGTGTTCGGCCTCATCGCCGTCGTCTCGGCGATCGCCACGATCAACCCGATCTGGGCGTACGGCCCGTACCGTCCGGACCAGGTGTCCACCGACGCCCAGCCCGACTGGTACATGGGCTTCTCCGAAGGCCTGATCCGCATCATGCCGGGCTGGGAGATCAGCATGTGGGGCCACACCCTCAACCTGGGTGTGATGATCCCGCTGATGGTCGTCTTCCCGCTGGTGCTGGTCTCGATCGCCGCCTACCCCTTCATCGAGGGCTGGATCACCGGCGACAAGCGCGAGCACCACATCCTGGACCGTCCGCGCAACGCCCCGGTCCGCACCGCGCTGGGTGCCGCCTGGATCAGCCTCTACCTGATCCTGCTGGCGGCCGGTGGCAACGACCTGTTCGCCACCCACCTGCACCTGTCGATCAACTCCGTGACGTACTTCGTCCGCGTGGGCATGTTCGTGGTGCCGGTGCTCACCTTCATCATCACCAAGCGCTGGTGCCTCGGCCTCCAGCGCCGTGACAAGGAGAAGGTGCTGCACGGCCGCGAGACCGGCGTCATCAAGCGCCTGCCGCACGGCGAGTTCATCGAGGTGCACGCCCAGCTCCCGCAGAAGGACCTGCACAAGCTCACCGCTCACGAGCAGGTCCAGCCGTTCGAGCTGCCGGCCGAGACGGACGAGAACGGCGTGGCCCGCAAGGCCGGCGTCATCACCCGCACCCGGGCGAAGCTCTCCCGCGGCTTCTACGGCGAGGGCAGCCAGATCCCCAAGCCGACCTCCGAGGAGCACCACGAGATCACCAGCGGCCACGGCCACCACTGATCCCGTACGCACCCCCGCGTCGCACCCGAGGGCCGCTGACCAGAGTTCTTCTGGTCGGCGGCCCTCGGGCTTTGCCGTACCCGCCTCCCCCGCCCGCAGCGAACGTCAGGAGCCCACCGTGCAGCTGTCCGTCGACCCGGCCTCGGCCACTCCCCCGTACGAGCAGATCCGCGCCCAGATCGCCGAGCAGGCCCGCACCGGGGAGCTGGCGACCGGGCTGCGGCTGCCCACCGTCCGGGCGCTGGCCGAGCAGCTCGGGCTGGCCGCCGGGACGGTCGCCCGTGCCTACCGGGAGCTGGAGGCGGACGGGGTGGTGGAGACGCACGGCCGGCGCGGCACCCTGATCGCCGCGGCCGGGGACTCCGCGCACCGGCTGGCGGCGGCGGCAGCCGCCGAGTACGCCGAGCGCGCCCGGCGGCTCGGGGTGCCCCTGGCGGACGCCCTGGGGGCCGTGGACAGCGCGCTGCGGGTGGCGTACCGGGACGGGGCCGCGGCGGGCTGAGCGGGCCGCCGCGGCCCCGTCCCGGGGCGCTCTCGGCCCGGGACGGTCAGAGCTGCGGGGCGATCATCCCGGTGGCCGGCGCGCGGGTGGCCGGGGCGGTGGTGTTCACCGGCTGCCCGAGCGCGCTGTGCCTGATCCACTCGCTCCAGGCGATGTTCCAGTCGCCGAAGCCGTTGCCGAACGGCTCCATGGACTTGCCGCGGCTGTTCACCACCGTCACCAGGTCCCCCACCCTGGTGTTCTGGTAGAACCAGCGGGCGTTCTCGGTGCTCATCCCGGTGCAGCCGTGGCTGACGTTCTCCACGCCCTGGGAGCCCACCGACCAGGGCGCGGCGTGCAGGTACTCGCCGCTCCAGGTGACCCTGGTGGCCCACTCGACGTCGAGGTCGTAGGCCTCCTGGCTGCCCGCCGCTATGCCGATCGTCTCGCCGCTCATCCGGACCTTGCGTTCCTGGCCCAGCACCACCTTGACGCCGTTGCGGGTGTCGAAGCCGGGCTTGCCGGTGGTCACCGGGATCGTCCGGACCGCCTGGCCGGAGCGCTTGAGGGTCAGCTCGTGCGCGGCCGCGTCCACCACCGACTCGACGCGCTCGCCGATCCGCAGCGCCAGGGCGGCGCGGTCGCCGCCGTACAGGCCCTCGGAGATCCGGCTGCCGGTGGCCTCGAAGGCCAGGCTGACGGTGGTGCCGGTGGGCCAGTACTCCTCGGGGCGGAAGTGCAGGTTCCGGTCGTCCACCCAGTACCAGCCGCCGCTGACGGCGGGCTGCGAGACCACCGCGAGCGCGCGCTCGACCTCCTGGCGGGCCTGCGGGTCCTTGACCGCCTCGGAGAGCTCGACGGTGAGCGGCTGGCCCACGCCGTAGACGCCGCTGCCGGAGGAATCCGGGCCGAGCTTGGCGGTCAGCAGGTGCTGGGCGGCCAGGGTGGAGAAGCCGGCGGTGGTCTCGCCGCGGCCGCCGCGGCCGTCGTCGGCGGCGATCCGCACCGTGTAGGCGGTGGCGGCCTTGAGCCGTCCGGTGGTCTGCCAGCTGCGCTGGTCCTCGGAGAGCCTCCCGGCGACCACCCGCCCGTCCGGGCCGACCACGGTGACGTCGGTCAGCCGGCTGCCCGGCTCGGCGGTCACCGTGAGCGGCTGGGAGGGGTCCGCCCGCTCGGTGGCGGACAGGTGCACCAGTTCGGCGGCGTCGACCTTGCGGACCACCTCGGCGTCCCCCTTGCCGCCGGAGGTGCAGCCGGCCAGCGGGACCAGTACGACGAGGGCCAGCGTGATGCCGCCGAGGCCCGCGATTCCGCGCTTGTCGGCCATGACCGCCTCCCGGGGTTTCGCACGATTGGTCAGATCGTAGGAACGGCGCCCGGCGGAGGGACAACCGAACGGGGCGCCGTTGGGCCGCCAGGGTGAGGCCGTCACTCCGGGGACGCAACAGGGCCGGGCACCCCGTGCGGGATGCCCGGCCCTGTGGGAGGGAGCCAGTGCCTACTGGTTCTGGTTCTCGCCCCGGTAGAACTCGAAGACCCAACCGAACAGACCGATCAGGATGATCGGCAGCGACCAGAACATCAGCCACCAGCCGAAGATCACACCGAGGAAGGCGAGCGCGCCGCCGACCGCGAGCGAGAGCGGCTGCCAGCTGTGCGGGGCGAAGAAGCCCAGCTCGCCGGAGTCGTCCGCGACCTCGGCCTCGGGGTTGTCACCCGCGCCGCTGTCCACCCGGCGGGCGGTGAAGGCGAGGTAGTAGCCGATGAAGGCGCACAGAGCGAAGGCGAGGAACAGCGCGGTGGTACCGGCGGCCTCGATGCCGTGCTCGGAGCTGTTGGTCCACAGGCCGTAGGTGATCGCCATCGCCAGCACGAAGACCGACAGGCCCAGGAAGATCTTGCCCTGCTCCTTCATCAGACGTCACCCTCCTTCTTGCCCTTGCCCAGCTGCGGCGCGTCGTACTTCGCCGGGGTCACACCGGCGAGGTGCTTGGCCGGCTCGCCGTGGTTCTCCAGGTAGTCCAGCGCCGCGATCTCCGGGTAGTGGAGGTCGAAGGCCGGGGATTCGGAGCGGATCCGGGGCAGCGTGAGGAAGTTGTGCCGCGGCGGCGGGCAGGAGGTCGCCCACTCCAGCGAGCGGCCGTAGCCCCACGGGTCGTCGACCTCGATCTTCTCGCCGTACTTGGCGGTCTTCCAGACGTTGTAGAGGAACGGCAGGATCGACAGACCGAGCAGGAACGAACCGATGGTCGAGACGGTGTTCAGGGTGGTGAACCCGTCGGCGGCCAGGTAGTCCGCGTAGCGGCGGGGCATGCCCTCCGCGCCGAGCCAGTGCTGCACCAGGAAGGTGGTGTGGAAGCCGAAGAACAGCGTCCAGAAGGTGATCTTGCCGAGGCGCTCGTCCAGCATCTTGCCGGTCATCTTCGGCCACCAGAAGTGGAAGCCGGCGAACATCGCGAAGACGACGGTGCCGAAGACCACGTAGTGGAAGTGGGCGACGACGAAGTACGAGTCCGAGACGTGGAAGTCGATCGGCGGGGAGGCCAGCAGGACACCCGTCAGACCACCGAAGAGGAAGGTCACCAGGAAGCCGACCGTCCACAGCATCGGGGTCTCGAAGCTCAGCGAGCCCTTCCACATGGTGCCGACCCAGTTGAAGAACTTCACACCGGTCGGGACGGCGATGAGGAAGGTCATGAAGGAGAAGAACGGCAGCAGCACCTGGCCGGTGACGTACATGTGGTGGGCCCACACCGTCACGGACAGACCGGCGATCGCGATGGTGGCCGCGATCAGGCCGGAGTAGCCGAACATCGGCTTGCGGCTGAAGACCGGGATGATCTCCGACACGATGCCGAAGAACGGCAGCGCGATGATGTACACCTCGGGGTGACCGAAGAACCAGAACAGGTGCTGCCAGAGCAGCGCACCGCCGTTGGCCGGGTCGAAGACGTGTGCCCCGAACTTGCGGTCCGCCTCCAGGGCGAACAGCGCGGCGGCCAGCACCGGGAAGGCCAGCAGGATCAGCACCGCGGTCAGCAGGACGTTCCAGGTGAAGATCGACATCCGGAACATCGTCAGGCCGGGGGCCCGCATGCAGATGATCGTGGTGATGAAGTTGACCGCACCCAGGATGGTGCCGAAGCCGGAGAAGGCCAGGCCCATGATCCACATGTCGGCGCCGATGCCCGGCGAGCGGACCGCGTCCGACAGCGGCGCGTAGGCGAACCAGCCGAAGTCGGCGGCACCCTGCGGGGTGAGGAAGCCGGCGACGGCGATCAGCGAGCCGAACAGGTACAGCCAGTAGGCGAACATGTTCAGACGCGGGAACGCGACGTCGGGCGCGCCGATCTGCAGCGGCATGATCCAGTTCGCGAAACCGGCGAACAGCGGCGTCGCGAACATCAGCAGCATGATCGTGCCGTGCATCGTGAACGCCTGGTTGAACTGCTCGTTCGACAGGATCTGGGTCCCGGGACGAGCCAGCTCGGCACGCATGACCAGCGCCATGACGCCGCCGATCAGGAAGAACGCGAACGACGTCGCCAGGTACAGCGTGCCGATCGTCTTGTGGTCAGTGGTGGTGAGCCACTTGATGATGGTGGAACCCGGCTTCCGGGTCCGCTGCGCCCCGACCGTGACGGCCCCGGCGCCCCCGCCGGCCGCGGCGGGCTCGTTGAGGATGGTCACTTCTCTTCACTTCCCATGGTCGTGAGGCCGGAGGGAACCGCGCCGGTCTGACCCTTGGCCCGCAGGTCCTTCAGGTGCGCGTCGTACTCGGCACGGTCGACGACCTTCACGTTGAACAGCATGCGCGAGTGGTCGACGCCGCAGAGCTCGGCGCACTTGCCCATGTATTCACCCTTGACGGTCGGGGTGACCTCGAACTTGTTGACCACACCCGGCACGACGTCCATCTTCATCATGAAGTTGATGGGCCAGAAGTCGTGGATCACGTCACGAGAGGTGAGGCGGAACTGCACCGTCTCGTTGACCGGCAGGTACAGGGTCGGCGGCTCGCCGGGGGTACCCACCTCGTACGCGGCCTCCTGGTTGGCCGGGTCCGGGATCTCGGTGTTCTCGTAGTTGAACGCCCAGCTCCACTGGAAGCCCACCACGTTGACCATGTGCTGCGGCTTCTCGGAGACGGCGGTCAGCTTCGACTCGTCGCGGGCGACGAAGTAGAAGAGGACCGACACGATGATGATCGGGACCGCGGTGTAGAGCGCCTCGATGGGCACGTTGTACCGGGTCTGCGGGGGGACCTGCACACCGGTGCGGCTGCGCCGGTGGAAGATCACGCTCCAGATGATCAGACCCCACATCAGTACGCCGACCACCAGCGCCGCGATCCAGGAGCCCTGCCACATGTGGAGGACCATCGGCCCTTCCTTGGTGACGGGGCTCGGGAGGCCAAGCCTGGGGAGGTCGTTGGCCGAGCAGCCGGTGGCGGTCGCGATGACGAGGCCCAGTGCCAGCGCCTGAGGCAGCTTCCGCCGCATCGTGCGCCGCGGCGAGCGGTCGGAGCCGTTGGGACTCACGTAGCGCCTTCCCGAAGTCTCGCCCGCCTTCGCGTCGCCCCGGGGAGGCTTCCCCTCCTCGGCGACCCGTCCACGGGCACGGTTTGAATGCTTATGCGGGCCAAACCCTACTCCAGCCTTATGCGCTGCTGACGGGCAGGTCCCGGTAACGCGCCGCCCGGACACCCGATCAGGCCCGGCAAGGGCTGCGCCGCAGGTCATCCTAGGCATTCGGGGTCCGTACGCCCGATCGGGGGATGACCTCGGACAACGTGTGTGACGCCCCGTCGGACGCGGACGATACGGACATTCGGGGTGATCGACTGACGACCGGTGAGCCGCCGCCGGAGCCCGGAACGCGGCCGGGAGTGTCGTTAAATGTGACCGTGTACTTCGATGTGGCCTCCACCGCACCGCTCCACCCCGTCGCCCGGCAGGCGCTGACCGCCGCCCTCGACGAGGGGTGGGCCGACCCGGCCCGGCTCTACCGCTCCGGGCGGCAGGCCCGGATGCTGCTGGACGCCGCCCGGGAGACCGTGGCCGAGGTGCTCGGCTGCCGGGCCGACGAGATCTCCTTCACCGCCAGCGGCACCCAGGCCGTCCAGCTCGGTGTGCTCGGCGCGCTGCAGGGCAACCGGCGGCGCGGCCGGCACCTGGTGCACTCCGCCGTCGAGCACTCCAGCGTGCTGCACACCGCGGAGCGGCACGCGGCCGCCGGCGGCGAGGTCGGCGAGGTGCCGGTGGACCGGCAGGGCCGGGTGGACCCGGTGGTGTTCGCGGCGGCCCTGCGGCCGGACACCGCGCTCGCGGTCCTGCAGTCCGCCAACCACGAGGTGGGCACGGTGCAGCCGGTCGCCGAGACGGCCGCCCGCTGCGGGGACGTGCCGCTGCTGGTGGACGCCGCGCAGAGCGCGGGGCGGACGGACGTGCCGGCCGGCTGGTCGCTGCTGACCGCCAGCGCGCACAAATGGGGCGGACCGGCCGGCGTCGGGGTGCTCGCGGTGCGCAAGGGCGTGCGGTTCGCCTCCCCGCTGCCCGCCGACGAGCGCGAGGGCGGCCGGGTGCCGGGGTTCGTCAACGTCCCGGCGATCGTCGCGGCGGCGGCCTCGCTGCGGGCGGTGCGGGCCGAGGCCGAGCGGGAGAACGCCCGGCTGCACGAGCTGGTCGAGCGGATCAGGGCCCGGGTGCCGCGGCTGGTGCCCGAGGTCGAGGTGGTCGGCGACCCGGTGCGGCGGCTGCCGCACCTCGTCACCTTCTCCTGCCTGTACGTGGACGGCGAGGTGCTGCTGGGCGAGCTGGACCGGGCCGGGTTCGCCGTCTCCTCCGGCTCCTCGTGCACCTCCTCCACGCTGACCCCGAGCCATGTGCTGGCGGCGATGGGCGTGCTCACCGAGGGCAACGTGCGGGTCTCGCTGCCCTTCGGCACCGCGGAGGCGGACGTCGAGCGGTTCCTGGCCGTCCTGCCGGAGGTGGTGGCCGGCGTCCGCGCCCCGCTGGGGCTGGACCTGGCACCGCCGGCCGCCGCCGGGGAGCCGTCCGACGGGACGCTCACCATCGACGCGCTGGGCAAGCGGTGTCCGCTGCCGGTGATCGAGCTGGCCAGGCGGATCGGCGAGGTGCCGGTGGGCGGTACGGTCGCGGTGCTGGCCGACGACGAGGCGGCCCGGCTGGACGTCCCGGCCTGGTGCGCGATGCGCGGGCAGGAGTACCTGGGCGAGGCCCCGGCCGCCGGGTACGGCGGCGACCGGGGCTCGGCCTACCTGGTGCGGCGGGTCAGTTGACCAGGTGCGCGCGCACCTCCGCGCCGGCCTCCTCGCCGTAGGCGGCGACGAAGCGCTGCAGGAAGTCGTGCGGGCGCAGCTCGTACTCCTGGGTGCCGACGGTCTCGATCACCAGGGTGGCGAGCATGCAGCCGAGCTGGGCGGAGCGCTCCAGCTCCAGGTCCCAGGACAGGCCCGCCAGGAAGCCGGCGCGGAAGGCGTCGCCGACACCGGTCGGGTCCACCTTGGCGTTCTCCGGGGCGCAGCCGACCAGCACCGGGGACTCGCCCTTGCGGTCGATCCGCACGCCCTTGCTGCCCAGGGTGGTGATCCGGGTGCCGACCCGGGTGAGGATCTCCTCGGAGTCCCAGCCGGTCTTGGACTCGATCAGCGCGGCCTCGTACTCGTTGGTGAAGAGGTACGCGGCGCCGTCGACGATCTGGCGGATGTCGTGGCCGTCGAGGCGGGCCAGCTGCTGGGACGGGTCGGCGGCGAAGGCGTAGCCGCGGGTGCGGCACTCCTGGGTGTGGCGGACCATCGCCTGCGGGTCGTCGGCGCCGATCAGCACCAGGTCGAGGCCGCCGACGCGGTCGGCGATCGGCTCCAGCTCGATGTTGCGGGCCTCGGCCATGGCACCGGTGTAGAACGAGGCGATCTGGTTGTGGTCCTCGTCCGTGGTGCACATGAAGCGAGCGGTGTGCCGCGTCTCCGAGATGTGGACGGACTGGCAGTCCACGTTGTTGCGCTCCAGCCAGCTGCGGTACTCGGCGAAGTCCGCGCCTGCCGCGCCGACCAGGATCGGGCTCAGGCCCAGGACACCCATGCCGAAGGCGATGTTCGGCGCGACGCCGCCGCGGCGGATGTCGAGGGTGTCGACCAGGAAGGACAGCGACACGGTGTGCAGCTGCTCGGCGACCAGCTGGTCGGCGAACCGGCCGGGGAAGGTCATCAGGTGGTCGGTCGCGATCGAGCCGGCGACGGCGATACGCACGGGGTCTCCTCAGGATGGCGGCGGGGCCATGGGACAACGGGGTGGAACCCACCCACGGTACCCGGCGGGTACGGGGCGCCAGCAAGACTGCGCGTGCGCCGGTGGCCGTCCGCCGGCACCCGTCGCCCCCGATCGTGTACTACCACGGGGTAGCTCTGGTGGGCCCCGGTCCGCCCGGCCTAGGGTCGCAGAGAGGGGCCTTTCCGGCCCCGTCCCAGGCCCGTGGCGCCGCTGCCACGGCACCGGTGGATCGGAGTGATGGCCGATGATGCCCAGTCACCACCCGCTGCGGGTTCCGCCCGCCCTGCGCGGTGAGGCGGACGGCGAGTCGCTGGACGCGCTGGTGGACTCCTCGCGCCGGCTGCGGCGGTTCTGGCCGCTGCTGGCGACCGGCCCGCAGGACAGCGTGCCGGCCCGGTCCGGCTTCCGCGTCTCCTCCGGGGCGCAGCGACTGGTCGCGTCGATGCCCGAGTACGGCCCCTGAGGCGGGGCGCGAGGGACCGGAGGGGGCCGACGGGAACCGGGATCGTCCGGGGCACGTCACATCCGCGCGGTGCGGCCGGCACGGTGCGCCGCTGAGCCCTCGGGAGGATGTGCAGATGGATCTGGAGACGATGCCCCGGCGTTCCGGCCGGGCGCGGGCCACGGCACTGGCGGGCCTGGCGCTGGCGGCGGCGGCCGTCCTCGCCGGGTGCGGGAGCGGGAGCGGCGCGGGTTCGGACGCGGCGACCCCGGGCGCGGAGCGGACGCCGGCGAGCGCCGCCGCCTCCCCCGGCGCGGCCGCCCCTTCGGCCCCGGTCACCACGCCCGACCCGTCCGCCCCCGCTCCGGTGGCCACGCCGCCGGCCGACCCGTCGGCCACCGCCCCGGAGCCTCGCCCGGCCGATCCCTCGTCGGCCCCCACCGCCCCGGCGCTGACGCCCACCCCGGCACCCACTCCCCCGGGCGCGGGCGGCAACGGCATCGCGGTCGGCGAGCCGGCGCCGAACGGGTCCGGGAAGGGCTCGCAGGTGCATCCGGCGATCACCTACCGGGTGGACGGCAACCGGTTGACCGTCTGGTTCTACGGCGGGGTCTGTCAGCGGTACGCGCTCAAGGCGGACGAGTCCAAGCCGGGCCGGGTGGACGTCCGGGTGACCACGGCCGCGCCCGTCCCGGCCGGGCAGGACTGCGTCGCGGTGGCCCAGCGGCAGACGGTGACGGCCGACCTGAAGCAGCCCCTGCGGGGCCGGGCGGTGACCGATCTGGCGACCGGGCAGGAGGTGCCGCTGGAGGCGGACCCGAAGGTCGGCCCCGACCCGTCCGTTCCGGACATCCCGGGTGCCCCGTGACGGGGTGACCGGCGCCCGGACACGACGAAGGCGGCCCCGGGGATCCGGGGCCGCCTTCGCGTCGACGCCTAGCTGAACGAGTCGCCGCAGGCGCAGGAGCCGGTGGCGTTCGGGTTGTCGATCGTGAAGCCCTGCTTCTCGATGGTGTCGACGAAGTCGACGGTGGCGCCGCCCAGGTACGGGGCGCTCATCCGGTCGGTGACGACCTTGACGCCGTCGAAGTCCTTGACCACGTCGCCGTCGAGCGAGCGCTCGTCGAAGAACAGCTGGTAACGCAGGCCCGAGCAGCCGCCGGGCTGGACGGCGACCCGCAGCGCCAGGTCGTCCCGGCCTTCCTGCTCCAGCAGGGCCTTGACCTTGCCCGCGGCGGCATCGGTGAGGAGGATGCCACCCTCTACGGTGGTCTCGTCCTTGACGGTCATCTGCTTTCTCCCGGTCTTGACGACGGTCTGCCGCCAGTGCCAACCGACGGCCGCCCGGTTTCATTTCCCGGACGGCACGGTGTTTTCGGCGGTTCGTGGCGGCACGGTTCCGTGGGCCGGGCTTGCTACCCGCTCCCCATGCGCTTCCCATGCTCGCACACCGGCGGACACCGGTCACCGCCCGATGGGACCGATCCGGGTGAACCGGCCACGCCGCGGCGCCGGGGCGGCCAGGATGGTGGGCATGATCCTGCGCCCGGTCCAGGACACCGCCGCCGACGCGGAGGTGGTCCAGTCGCTCGCCCGTGCCGCGTTCGCCTCGCTCCCCGACGCCCCGGCCACCGAGCCGCCCCGGCCCTCCGTCTACCAGTCGGCCCGGACGAGACACCTGGCGCGCACCGATCCGCAGGGCTGCTGGCTCGCCGAGCTCGACGGCGAGCCGGTCGGCGCGGTGCTGGCGCTGCGCCGCGAGGGCGTCTGGGTGCTGGCGCTGCTGGTGGTGCTGCCGCGGGCGCAGGGCAAGGGGGTGGGCCGGCTGCTGCTGGACCGGGCCCTGGCGTACGGGCGCGGCTGTCTGCGCGGCATGCTGTGCTCCTCGCCGTCCCCGGCGGCCGTGCGCCGCTACCGGCTGGCCGGCTTCACGCTGTACCCGGCGATGCAGCTGACCGGGCGGGTGGACCGGTCCGGGCTGGTCGATCCGGGGGACATCCCGGTGCACCCGGGCAACGCGACGCACCAGCACCTGCTGGACTCGGTGGACCGGCGGCTGCGCGGCTCCGCGCACGGCCCGGACCACGGGCTGCTGCTCGCCCACTGCGAGGAGTTGCTGATCGCGGACTCGCTGGCGGGCAGCGGCTACTGCTACCGGGACGGCGGGGAGGTGAAGCTGCTGGCGGCCACCTCCAAGCGGATCGCCACCCGGCTGCTGCGCGAGGCGCTGGCCCGGGTGCCGGAGGGGACGCAGGCCCGGGTGGAGGCGCTGACCGCGGAGCAGGAGTGGGCGCTGGACGTCGGCCTGGAGGTGGGACTGACCGTGGAGAGCCGAGGCTTCCTGGGCCTGCGCGGGATGCGCCCGCCGGCGCCGTACGTGCCGAACGGCGGGCTGCTGTAGGGCGCGGGAACGGCGGGACCCCCGCCGGGCCGGGGCCGGGCGGGGGTCCGTCGACGGGTGCGTCACGCCATGGTGTCGAGGATCTCCCTGACCATCTCCATGGTGGTGCCCGGGTGCAGGAAGGCGAACCGGGCGACGGTCTCGCCGTCCCAGCCGGTGGGGGTGACGAAGCCGATCTGGTCCGCGAGCAGCTGCTGCGACCAGCGGTAGTAGTCGTCGTTGGTCCAGCCCTTGCGCTTGAAGCAGACCGCGGAGAGCTGCGGGTCGAACAGCAGCTCCAGGTGGTCGGTGTCGCGGATGAGCCGGGCGGTGTCCCGGGCGAGGGTGAGGCCGGCCTCGATGGCGTCGGTGTACGCCTGGACGCCGTGCACGGCGAGCGAGAACCAGAGCGGCAGGCCGCGGGCGCGCCGGGTCAGGTGGTAGGCGTAGTCGGTGGGGTTCCACTCGTCGCCCTCGGTGTGCAGGACGTCCAGGTAGGAGGCGTCCTGGGTGTGCACGGCGCGGGCGAGCTGGGGGTTGCGGTAGATCAGCGCGGCGCAGTCGAACGGCGCGAAGAGCCACTTGTGCGGGTCGACGACGAAGGAGTCGGCGTGCTCGATGCCGTTGTAGCGCTCCCGGACGGAGGGGGCGAACAGGCCCGCGCCGCCGTAGGCGCCGTCCACGTGGAACCAGAGGCCGCGCTCGCGGGCGACCTCGGACAGGCCCTGGAGGTCGTCGACGATGCCCTCGTTGGTGGTGCCGGCGGTGCCGACGACGGCGATCACGGTCTCCGGGTTCGGGTCGGCGGCCAGCGCGGCGCGCAGCGCCTCGCCGGTGAACCGGCGGTCGACGGTCGGCACCTTGAACGCCTCGACACCGATGATGTTGAAGGTGTTCTTGACCGAGGAGTGCACCTGGTCGGCGACGGCGATCCGCAGCCGGGCCTCCGGACCACTGGGTCGCCCCTCCTCGGCCAGACGGCGGCGGGCGGTGTCGCGGGCGACCACCAGCGCGGAGAGGTTGCCGGCCGAGCCGCCGGAGACGAAGGTGCCGCCGGCCGAGGCGGGCAGGCCGGCGCGGTCCGCTATCAGGCGCAGCACCTGGTTCTCGGCGGCGATCGCGCCGGCCGCCTCCAGCCAGGAGATGCCCTGGAGCGAGGCGCAGGAGACGACCATGTCGAAGAGCAGCGCGGCCTTGGTGGGGGCGCACGGGATGAAGGAGAGGTAGCGCGGGCTGTCGGCGGAGATCACCGCGCGGGAGAGCTCGTGGTCGTAGAGCTTGAGCACGTCGGCGGGGTTGTTGCCGTCCTGGTTGAGCAGGCCGGCCAGCTGGGTGCGCAGGTGCTCGCCGTCACCGGGGTGGTCGAGCGGGACCGGGTCGTACTGCAGCCGCTCGCGCATGTAGTCGAAAACCAGGTCGACCAGGTCGTTGTCGGGCCGGTGCATGCGGTCGGGGGCTGCGGACACGGGTGTCCCTCTCGGCTGTGGGGTGTCGGGGAGGGCCCGGCGGCACGGGGGTTGGCACCGCACGGCCGGACGTGATCAGCGTAGGCAGCGAGGGGCCCCGTCCGCGCGTCGGAACGCGGCCGGTCAGGCAGCTTTCGGGCGTCTTCGGCGGGGGGCGCGCAGGATTCCTGCGCGGGGCCCCGGAGAGGTCAGCCGATGAGCTGGGAGAGCACCACGGAGGAGCGGCTGCGCTGGACGCCGGGCTCGCGGCGGATCCGCTCGATGACCGCCTCCAGGTGGCGCATGTCGGCGGCCCGCAGGTGGACCAGCGCGTCCGGGTCGCCGGTGACCGTCCAGGCGGCGATCACCTCGGGGAACTGGCGCAGGCTGGCGAGGATCTCCTCGGGGGCGGTGCGCTCGCGGCAGTAGACCTCGACGAAGGCCTCGGTCTGCCAGCCGAGCACCGAGGGGTCGAGCACGACGGTGAAGCCGCGGACCACCCCGCGGGCCCGCAGCCGGTCGATCCGGCGGCGGACGGCGGTGGCGGAGAGGTTCACCTGGAGGCCGATCTCCGCGTAGGAGGCACGGCCGTCCCCGGCCAGCCGGGCGAGGAGGAGGCGGTCGGTCTCGTCCAGGGAGGCCCCGACCGTCTCGTGCGCTCGGCTGCTGCTCATCGGTGCGGGGCTCCACGGGTCGTGCGGCGTAGGGAACGGCGGCGGACGGCGGCGGCACGCCGAAACGGTTCGGCAACCATTCTGGCGGATGTCAGGAGTGAGTCCACCGCTGACGGATGACGGAGGGGGGACGTCCGCGCGTCGGCCGGAGGGTGACCGGCCGGTGCGGCGGCCCCCGCGGCGGCTCTCGCGGCGGCCGGTGATCAGCCGGTGAGCAGGACGATCTTGCCCCGGGTGCGGCCCTCCGCGCTGAGCGCCTGCGCCGAGGCGGCCTGGGCGAGCGGGAAGGTGGAGGCGACGGTCACCGTCAGCCGCCCGTCGTCGGCGAGCGCGGCCAGCTCCGCCAGCCCGGCGGCGTCCGGACGGACCCAGACGTACCGGCCGCCGCGCGCCCTGACCCCGAAGTCGGCGACCGAGGCGATCCGCGCCGGGTCGGCCACCAGGGCGGCCGAGACCTCGACGGCGTCGCCGCCGACCAGGTCCACCGCGGCGTCCACACCCTGCGGGGCGAGCGCCCGGACCCGCTCGGCCAGGCCCTCGCCGTGGCCGACCGGCTCGGCGCCCAGCGAGCGCAGGTACGCGTGGTTGCGCTCGCCGGCGGTGCCGATCACCCGGGCGCCGAAGGCCCTGGCGATCTGGACCGCCAGGTGTCCGACCCCGCCGGCGGCGGCGTGCACCAGGACGGTGTCCCCGGCGCCCGCGCCCACCGCCCGCAGCGTCTGGAGGGCGGTCAGCCCGGCCAGCGGCAGCCCGCCGGCCTGCGCCCAGTCCAGCGCGGCCGGCTTGCGGGCCAGGGTGCGCACCGGCGCGGCGACCAGCTCGGCGTAGGTGCCGTGCTCGACCGCGTCCTTGCGGACGTAGCCGTAGACCTCGTCCCCCGGGGCGAACTCGGTGACCCCGCCGCCCACCGCGCGGACCACCCCCGCCGCGTCCCAGCCCATCACCAGCGGGAAGTGCGCGTCGAGCAGGCCGTCCAGCCGGCCCTCCCGCACCTTCCAGTCGACCGGGTTCACCCCGGCCGCCCTGATCTGCACCAGGACCGAGTCCGGGCCGACCTTGGGATCGGGCAGGTCGGTGTACTCGACCACGTCGGGGCCGCCGTAGCGGTGGATCGCGATTGCCTTCATGCCACCAGCGAAACCCGGACCGGCCGGGATCACGGTTCGGCCACGCCGCAGCCGCCCCGGGAAGGCTCCGAACCGGCGAGCGGTTCTCGTCACATCGACAGGATGGCCATCGTCACTCTGACGCTAACCGGTTATCATAGATTGCGTCAGATAGACGAAAAGGCTGCACCGCTTGATCGGCCGCACAGAAGGGCGCCCGCCCGTGACCACCACCACCGAGACCTACGGCGTCGACCCCACCCCGACGCCGCTCGCTCTGCTGCTGCTCGGCCGCGAGGCCGACCCGAACAGCGAGCGCGGCGTCGAGTGCCCCGGCGACCTCCCCCCGGCCTCCGACCCGGACCTCGTCGACCGCGCCCGGGCCGCCAAGGCCGCGCTCGGCGACCGCGTCTTCATCCTGGGCCACCACTACCAGCGCGACGAGGTGATCGAGTTCGCCGACGTCACCGGCGACTCCTTCAAGCTCGCCCGCGACGCGGCGGCCCGCCCGGAGGCCGAGTACATCGTCTTCTGCGGTGTGCACTTCATGGCCGAGTCCGCCGACATCCTCACCGGCGACGCCCAGCAGGTCGTCCTGCCGGACCTCGCGGCCGGCTGTTCGATGGCCGACATGGCCACCGCCGAGCAGGTCGCCGAGTGCTGGGACGTGCTGACCGACGCCGGCATAGCCGACGTCACCGTCCCGGTCTCGTACATGAACTCCTCCGCCGACATCAAGGCCTTCACCGGCCGGCACGGCGGCACCATCTGCACCTCCTCCAACGCCAAGCGGGCGCTGGAGTGGGCGTTCGAGCAGGGCCGGAAGGTGCTGTTCCTGCCCGACCAGCACCTGGGCCGCAACACCGCGGTGCGCGACATGGGCTTCTCGCTGGACGACTGCGTCGTCTACAACCCGCACAAGCCGAACGGCGGCCTGACCGCCGAGCAGCTGTGGGACGCGAAGATGATCCTCTGGCGCGGCCACTGCTCGGTGCACGGGCGCTTCACCCTGGACTCGGTGAACGACGTGCGCGAGCGGATCCCGGGCGTCACCGTCCTGGTGCACCCGGAGTGCCGGCACGAGGTCGTCGCGGCCGCCGACATGGTGGGCTCGACCGAGTACATCATCAAGGCGCTGGACGCCGCCGAGCCCGGCTCCACGTGGGCCATCGGCACCGAGCTCAACCTGGTGCGCCGGCTCGCCAAGGCCCACCCGGACAAGGAGATCGTCTTCCTGGACCGGGCGGTCTGCTTCTGCTCCACCATGAACCGGATCGACCTGCCGCACCTGGTCTGGGCGCTGGAGTCGCTGGTCGAGGGCCGGGTGCCGAACGTGATCAGCGTCGACCCGGAGACCGAGAAGTACGCCAAGGCCGCGCTGGACCGGATGCTGGCCCTGCCGTAGCGGTCCGCCGCCGCGGCGGCGCGGACGACGAAGGGCGGGCCCCCTCCCCGGTGGGAGGGGGCCCGCCCCTGTGTCTGGCCGAGAACGGCGGCTACTCGGGAACGCCCGGGATGAGACCGTCACCCTCGGCCCGCAGCAGTTCGCGGACCTGGTCGATGGTGGCCTCGGCGTCCGGCAGGATCAGGTCGGACGGCTCCAGCGAGTCGTCCGGCAGCGGGGTGCCGAACTCCTTGACGGCGCCCAGCAGCTCGCCGAGCGCCCGGCGGAAGTGTTCCTCGTCCCCCGACTCCAGTGCGGTGAGGAGCTCCCCGTCGAGCTCGTTGAGGTGGTTCAGGTGGGACTCGCCCACCTCGAACTGCCCCTCACCCATGACCCTCATGATCATGCCGTGCGTCTCCCTGTTCCTGGGGGATGTGCCTTTCTGGGGGCCGCGCCCCGGAGAGTGCCCCGGGGCGCGGCTCAGGTCACTTGTTGTAGTTGATCCGCGGGGTGTCCTGCTGCTGCGGCGCGGCGTCCTGCGGGCGCCCCTGCTCGATGGCCTGCGGGCCGGCGGCCGGGGAGCCGCCGGTCAGCTCGGCCTTCATGCGGGCCAGCTCCAGCTCGACGTCGGAACCGCCGGCCACCCGCTCCAGCTCGGCCTCGATGTCGTCCTTGCGGCCGAGACCGCTGGCGTCGTCGAGCGCGCCGGAGGCCAGCAGCTCGTCGATCGCACCGGCCCGGGCCTGCATCTGCGCGGTCTTGTCCTCGGCCCGCTGGATCGCCAGACCGACGTCGCCCATCTCCTCCGAGATGCCGGAGAAGGACTCGGCGATCCGGGTCTGCGCCTGGGCCGCGGTGTAGGTGGCCTTGATGGTCTCCTTCTTGGTGCGGAAGGCGTCGACCTTCGCCTGCAGCCGCTGGGAGGCGAGCGTGAGCTTCTCCTCCTCGGCCTGCAACTGCTGGTACTGCACCTGCAGGTCGTTGATCTGGGACTGCATGTTCGACTTGCGGGTCAGGGCCTCGCGGGCGAGGTCCTCCCGGCCGAGCGAGAGCGCCTTGCGGCCCTGGTCCTCGTACTTCGCCGACTGCTGCTGCAGCTGGGTCAGCTGGAGCTCCAGACGCTTGCGCGAGGTGGCCACGTCCGCGACGCCACGACGCACCTTCTGCAGCAGCTCCAGCTGCTTCTGGTACGAATAATCCAGCGTCTCGCGCGGGTCTTCCGCCCGGTCCAGGGCCTTGTTCGCCTTGGAGCGGAAGATCAGCCCCATACGCTTCATGATTCCGTCGCTCATGGGCCTCGGGTGCCCCCTTCTCCGGCCTGCGGTCTCTATCTCGTTACCAGACACGACGAGTGTATGTGCAGCGAGCCCGTCGCCGCAGTGCACCTGCCTGCAACAAGCCTGCTACAGGTCGGTCCCGCAAAGCCTCCTCCGCGGGGTGGATCCCGCCCTCGTTCCACCCGCCGGTCAGCGGAGTGATCCCCTACGGGAAACCCCGGGAAAGCCCGGCCGCGCGCCGCCGGGACGCGATCGATATGCGTTTGGTTCCCGGGGGACCGGAGGAAGGCGCCCCGCACCCCGTACGCTGGTGGTGTGTTCCGACGCCGTTCAGATGATGCCGCTGCCTCCGCCGCCGTGCTGGAGAAGCAGGACGAGACGACCCAGCCCCGCGACCCGCAGGCGAAGAAGGGCCGGCCGACGCCCAAGCGCAGTGAGGCCGAGGCCCACCGGCGGACCCGGGTGAGCGTGCCCAAGGACCGCAAGGAGGCCACCCGCCAGGCCCGCGAGCGGATGCGCGCCGAGCGCGAGAAGCAGCGCACCGCGCTGCTGGAGGGGGACGAGCGCCACCTGCCGGCCCGTGACAAGGGCCCGGTGCGCAAGTTCACCCGCGACTACGTGGACGCCCGCTGGTCGCTGGCCGAGTTCTTCCTTCCGGCCGCCGTCGTCATCCTGGTGCTCAGCATCGTGAAGGTGCCGGCCCTCCAGCTGCTCTCCACGCTGCTGTTCCTGCTCTTCTTCGTCCTGGTGATCCTGGACTTCGTCCGGCTCGGCTTCGGCCTGCGCAAGCAGCTCGCCGAGCGCTTCGCCGGGCAGAACACCCGTGGCGCGGTCGCCTACGGCCTGATGCGCATCCTGCAGATGCGCCGGCTGCGACTGCCCAAGCCGCAGGTGCGGCGCGGGGAGAAGCCCTGACCGCCGAACCGGTGGACTCCGGCTGGGCCCCTCCCGTCTGGGACGGGCCCGGCCTCTACGTGCTCCCCGGCCAGGGCGGCGGCGGCCACGACCGGGTCGCCCAGGAGCGCGGCGGATACGACCGCGGCGGCCACGGGCTGACCGGGTACGAGCGGCGGCTGCCCTCGCGCAGCGGCTCCTTCGCCGGCGGCGCGGGCCCCTCCCCCGGCCGGTCCGGCTCGCTGCGCAACCTGGTCCGGCAGGAGATGGTCGCCCGGCAGCTCGCCGAGCAGCTCACCGGCCGCGCCGCGCAGCGCGTCCTCGACATCGGCTGCGGCCAGGGCACCCAGGCGCTGCGGCTGGCCCGGGCCGGCCACTACGTGACCGGCATCGACTCCGACCCGGCCGCGCTCGGCGTCGCCCAGCAGGTGCTGGCCGAGGAGCCCGAGGCGGTGCGGGAGCGGGTCCAGCTGCTGATCGGCGACGGCCACCAGTGCGGGCGCTGGTTCGGGGCGCGCAGCTTCGACGTCGTCCTCTGCCACGGCGTGCTGATGTACCTGCCGGACCCCGATCCGATGATCGCCTCACTGGCCCGGCTGCTCGCCCCCGGCGGGCTGCTCTCCCTGCTGGTGCGCAACCGCGACGCGCTCGCCCTGCGGCCCGCCGCCGCCGGCGACTGGCGGGCCGCCCTGGACGCCTTCGAGAGCGACCGGTACTACAACCGGCTCGGGCTGGCGGCCCGCGCCGACCGGATCGCCGACCTCGTCGTCACCCTCTCCGAGGTGTCCGTGCCGCTGCGGCACTGGTACGGCGTCCGGGTCTTCACCGACCACTCCCCCGACGACGCGGCGCCGCCGGTCGACGGGCGGCAGCTCGCCCAGCTGCTGGAGGCCGAGGAGCGGGCCGGGCGCACCGACCCGTACCGGCAGGTCGCCGGGATGCTGCACGTCGTCGGGATGAAGTAGCCCCGCCGGGGCGGGGAGGCCGGTGCCCGGCCGCCCGCCCGGGCGGGCGGCCGTCCGGCGGCTCAGTCCTCGTGCAGGCTCATCGTGTAGATCTCGCGGCCGTCGTCCAGCAGCACGGCGCGGTCCACGCCGTCCTCGGCCAGCTGCTTCCAGTTCTCCCCGATCCAGGTCTCCGCGTCCCCCTGGCCGGCGAACTCCTCCGCCTGCCCGTTGCCCGGGGCCACCACGGTGCCGTCCGCCCTCTCGTACCGCCACGTCCAGACCATGCCCGGCTCCTCCCGCCGACGATCAGCGATGCGCTGTGCAGCGCACCCTAAGCCCTCAGGTTGCCCGGCGGGATCTTCGGTATGCGCGGTGCGCGAGGATGGCGTGCATGACACCTGACGCCCCGCTCCCCCGCACCCTGCTCCTCGGCGGCGCCCGGTCCGGCAAGTCCACCCGGGCCGAGCAGCTGCTCGCGCACCACGAGGACGTGCTGTACGTCGCCACCGGCGGCACCCGCGAGGGCGACGCCGAGTGGGCGCAGCGGGTCGCGCTGCACCGGGAACGGCGCCCGGCGAGCTGGCGCACCGCCGAGACCTGCGACCTGGAGGCGGTCCTGGCCGACCCCGCCGACCCGGCTCCGGTGCTGGTCGACTGCCTGGCGCTGTGGCTCACCGCCGTGATGGACGAGTGCGGCGCCTGGGACGACGCGGTGTGGGCGGACGGCGGCGAGGCCGCGGTGCAGCGGCGCTGCGCGGCGCTGGCGGCGGCCTGGGCCGGCACCCGGCGCCAGGCGGTGGCGGTCAGCAACGAGGTGGGCATGGGCGTCGTCCCGGCCACCGCCGCGGGCCGCCGGTTCCGCGACACCCTGGGCCGGCTCAACATGGCGGTCGCCGACGCCTCGGAGCGTGTGCTGCTGGTGGTGGCGGGGCAGGTTCTCACCGTCAAGCCCGCCGTTGGCTGAACACCTCGCCCGCTCACCTCCAGGGCGTCGGAACACCTGCGGCGTGTAGCCTTCCGGACGATGGACACGACCGTGGATCTCGATACGTTCTCCTCGCTCGTCGAGCGCCCCGACGAGAGCGCCCGGCGCGCCGCCGAGGAGCGGTGGCAGGAGCTGGACCGGCCTCGCAACGGCCTCGGCAGGCTGGAGGAGCTGGGCGCCTGGCTGTCGTCCGTGCAGGGGCTCTCCCCGGTGCGGCCGCTGTCGGCGCCCAAGGTGGTGCTGTTCGCGGCCGACCACGGCGTGGCCCGCCTCGGGGTGTCCCGGCTGCCCGCGCAGGGCGGTACGGCGGCGCGGGTGCGGGCCGTGCTCGACGGCACCGCGCCGGTGGCGCTGCTCGCCCGGCGGTTCGGCGCCGGGGTGCGGGTGGTGGACGTCGCGGTCGACGCCGACGCCGGCGACTTCCCCGACGAGGTGACGGCGCACCGGGTGCGGCGCGGCTCCGGGCGGATCGACGTCGAGGACGCGCTGAGCCCGGAGGAGACCGCCAAGGCGTTCCGGGCCGGCATGGCGGTGGCCGACGAGGAGGCCGACGCCGGGACCGACCTGGTGGTGCTGGGCGACCTCGGGGTGGGCGCCACCACGGTGGCGGCGGTGCTGGTCGGCGCGCTCTGCGGGACGGACGCGGCGGCGGTCACCGGGCGCGGGTCGGGCATCGACGACCGGGTGTGGATGGTCAAGTGCGCCACGGTGCGGGACTCGCTGCGACGGGCCCGGCCGGTGCTGGGCGACCAGCTGGCGCTGCTCGGGGCGACCGGCGGCGCGGACTTCGCGGCGATCACCGGGTTCCTGCTGCAGGCCGCGGTGCGCAAGCTGCCGGTGGTGCTGGACGGCGTCGTCTCGGCGGCGTGCGCGCTGGTCGCGCAGCGGATCGCGTTCCGGGCGCCGGAGTGGTGGCGGGCCGGGCAGAGCAGCGGTGAGCCGGCGCAGGCGAAGGCGTACGACCGGCTGACGCTGACGCCGCTGCAGGAGCAGGGGATCACCATGGGCGAGGGGGTCGGCGCGCTGATGGCGCTGCCGCTGCTCCAGGCGGCGGCGGACACGCTGGCCGAGAAGATGCCGCAGCCGTTCGTGCCGGCGGCGCCGAAGGAGCCGGCGCGGCTGCCCACGGCGGCGGAGCTGCTGGGCAAGCTGTAGAGGATTTCGGGGCCCGGGCCGCGTCGTGACGACGGGCCCGGGCCCTTTCGCTGTTCCGAGTGGTCGGTGGGTGGTCGTTGTGTGGGACGGGCTGCGGTTCGCGTTCGGGACCCTGTCGGTGGTGCCGGTGCGGGTGCGGCGGTGGGACCGGGAGGCCGGGGGGCGGGCGATGGTGCTCGCGCCGGTGGTCGGGGTGGTGCTGGGGGCGGTCGCGGCGGGCACCGGGGCGCTGGTCGCCTGGCGGGCCGGCGGGCTGCTCGGGGCGGTGGCGGCGGTCGGGGTGCTCGCGGTGCTCACCCGGGGGCTGCACCTGGACGGGCTCGCGGACGTCGCGGACGGCCTGGGCAGCGGGAAGCCCGCCGAGGACGCCCTGCGGATCATGAAGCAGTCGGACATCGGCCCGTTCGGTGTGCTCACCCTCGTCCTCGTGCTGCTGGCGCAGGTGGCGGCGCTCGCCGGGCAGTTCGCCGTCTCCCCGCTGCGCGGTGCGCTCGCGGTGCTCGCGGCGGCGGTGGCGGCGCGCTGCGCGCTCGCCTGGGGATGCCTGCGCCGGGTGCCGGCGGCCCGGCCGGGCGGGCTGGGCGCGATGGTGGCGAGCACGGTGGCGCCGGGTGCGGCCGTCGCCTCGACGGGCGGTGCGGCGGCCCTGCTCGCCCTCGTCGGCCTGACCGACGGCTCGTCAGCCGCCCTGCTGCCCGCGGCCGTTGTGCTGGGAGCCGGCGGAGCCCGGCCGCTGCTGCGGCGCTGCGTGCGCAGGTTCGGCGGGATCACCGGGGACGTGCTCGGCGCGATGGCCGAGACCGCCGCGACCGGTGCGCTGCTGGTCCTCGCGCTGCTGGGCTGAGGAGGGCGCCAAAGCCCCTGCGCCGAAAGGCGGTACACCGGGCGGCGCGTGATCCCAGCATGCGGACTACCATGCGGGGAGCACCGCAGCCCTGCACCGTCGCAGGTCCTGCCCGGCGGGCGCGCGTTGAGGCGCCGGGGCCTCTGGTGTGCGCGACCGCCGCCGCGGTGGGCGCGCGCAGCCAGGGGCCCCGGGTCCGGCGGGCACCCGCCGGTCGGCCTGGCCGGCGGTCCGGGCTGCGCCGGTGCGGCACTCGCGCCGCGACCGGTCGTGGACCGCGAAAGAACAGGACGTTTTACGTGACTGCATTGTCTGTGAGCACCTCCGCCGCCGCCTCGCTGCGTGCGGACGCCCTGGTGATCGGTGTGGCGAAGGGCCCGAAGGGCATCGTGCCGGCCCCCGGCTCCGAGGCCGTGGCCGAGGCGTTCGAGGGCAAGCTGGCCGAGGTTCTCAGCACGCTGGGCGCCACCGGCGCCGAGGGCGAGACCGTCAAGGTGCCCTCCCCCGCCGGTCTGAAGGCCCCGCTCGTGCTCGCGGTCGGTCTCGGTGAGGCCGCCGAGGGCGGGTACGAGCTGGAGGCCCTGCGCCGCGCCGCCGGTGTGGCCGCCCGCACCCTGGCCGGCGGCAAGAAGGCCGCGCTGGCCCTGCCGGCCGAGTCGGCCGACGAGATCGAGGCGGTCGCGCTGGGCGGTCTGCTCGGCGCCTACGCGTTCGGCAGCTACAAGAACAACGGCAACGGCGGCAAGGAGCCGGTCGGCGAGCTGGTGCTGCTGTCGACCCGCAAGGGCAGCAAGGAGGCCAAGGCCGCGGTCGAGCGCGCCCTGGTCGTCGGCGAGGAGATGAACCGCGCCCGCGACCTGGTCAACACCGCCCCGAACGACCTGAACCCGAAGTCCTTCGCCGCGATCGCCCAGGCGGCCGGCAAGGAGCACGGCCTCAAGGTCGAGGTGCTGGACGAGAAGGCGCTGCTCAAGGGCGGCTACGGCGGTCTGCTCGGCGTCGGCAACGGCTCGGTCAACCCGCCGCGCCTGGTGAAGGTGGCCTACACCCACCCGAAGGCCAAGGCCAGCCTGGCGTTCGTCGGCAAGGGCATCACCTACGACTCGGGCGGCATCTCGCTGAAGCCGGCCGGCCACAACGAGACCATGAAGTGCGACATGGCCGGTGCCGCCGCGGTGTTCGCCGCCGTCGTCGCCGCCAAGCGCCTGGGCCTGCAGGTCAACGTCACCGCCTGGCTGGCGCTGGCGGAGAACATGCCGTCCGGCTCGGCCACCCGCCCCGGCGACGTGCTGCGGATGTACGGCGGCAAGACCGTCGAGGTGCTGAACACCGACGCCGAGGGCCGCCTGGTGCTGGCCGACGCCATCGTGCGGGCCGGCGAGGAGAACCCGGACGTGATCGTCGACGTCGCCACCCTGACCGGCGCGATGATGATGGCGCTGGGCAACCGCACCTTCGGTGTGATGGCCAACGCCGACGAGCTGCGCGAGACCCTGCACGCCGCCGCCGGCGAGGTGGGCGAGCAGTCCTGGCCGATGCCGCTGCCGGCCGAGCTGCGCAAGGGCATGACCGAGTCGACCATCGCCGACCTGGCCAACATGGGCGAGCGGATGGGCGGCGGCCTGGTGGCCGGTCTGTTCCTCAAGGAGTTCGTGGCCGAGGGCATCGACTGGGCGCACCTGGACATCGCCGGCCCGGCGTTCCACGAGGGCGCGCCGTTCGGCTACACCCCCAAGGGCGGCACCGCCTCCGCGGTGCGCACCCTGGTCCGCTTCGCCGAGCAGAAGGCGGCGGGCGGCAAGGCCTGACGGCCGGGTACGACCAGCGGACGGGGTCCGGCGCGCACGCGCCGGGCCCCGTCCGGCTTCCCGGGCCCGGGTTACCTGCCGGTAGGGGACGCGGGGCGACCGCCGCACCCCTGTTCGCTGCGGGCGAAACTTTGTTCCACCATGCGGAACCGGCGGCTCCGCGGCCCCGCGAGCCCCCGCCCGGCCACCTGTCAATACCGCCTTGAGCTGCGACGATGCCCCTGCGCACAGAGCATTCCCGGTGCTGTCACCACCCCTCGGGACACCCCTGGAGCGGACCCGGACATCAGTCGCCGTGAACAAGTGCGAAGATGTATTTCCGGCACGACTGGGCGCCCCACAAAGGCTTCCGACCCACCGGACCGCGACCGGCCCGGCGATCCACACCCCATTGCATGGAGGACGTGACGTGGCGAACGACGCCAGCACCGTTTTCGACGTAGTCATTCTCGGAGGCGGAAGCGGCGGTTACGCCGCGGCGCTCCGCGGCGCCCAGCTGGGCCTGAGCGTCGCCCTGGTCGAGAAGGGTGAGCTGGGCGGTACCTGCCTGCACCGCGGCTGCATCCCGACCAAGGCCCTGCTGCACGCGGCCGAGATCGCCGACGAGACGAAGGAGGCCGCCGAGTTCGGCGTGCTGGCCACCTTCCAGGGCATCGACATCAACGGCGTCCACAAGTACAAGGACGACGTCATCGCCGGCCTGTACAAGGGCCTGCAGGGCCTGGTGGCGTCCCGCAAGGTCACCTTCATCCAGGGCGAGGGCAAGCTCTCCTCGCAGACCTCGGTGGACGTCAACGGCCAGCGCATCGAAGGCCGCCACATCGTCCTGGCCACCGGCTCCGTGCCGCGCTCGATCCCCGGCCTGGAGATCGACGGCAACCGCGTGATCTCCTCGGACCACGCCCTCAAGCTCGACCGCATCCCGAAGTCGGCCGTCATCCTCGGCGGCGGCGTGATCGGTGTCGAGTTCGCCTCCGTCTGGAAGTCCTTCGGCGTCGACGTCACCATCGTCGAGGCCCTGCCGCACCTGGTCCCGCTGGAGGACGAGAACTCCTCCAAGCTGCTGGAGCGCGCCTTCCGCAAGCGTGGCATCAAGTTCGAGCTGAAGGCCCGCTTCTCCGGCGTCGAGTACACCGAGACCGGTGTGCGCGTCTCCACCGAGAACGGCAAGCAGATCGACGCCGACCTGCTGCTCGTCGCCATCGGCCGCGGCCCGGTCTCGGCCGGCCTCGGCTACGAGGAGAACGGGGTCGCGATGGACCGCGGCTACGTCCTCGTCGACGAGTACATGCGCACCAACGTGCCGACCGTCTCGGCCGTCGGCGACCTCGCCCCGACCCTGCAGCTGGCGCACGTCGGCTTCGCCGAGGGCATCCTGGTCGCGGAGCGCCTGGCCGGCCTCAAGCCGGTGCCGATCGACTACGACGGCGTCCCGCGCGTCACCTACTCCAACCCCGAGGTGGCCTCCGTCGGCATCTCCGAGGCCAAGGCCGTCGAGCTGTACGGCAAGGAGAAGGTCGTCACCCTCAAGTACAACCTGGCCGGCAACGGCAAGAGCAAGATCCTGAAGACCGCCGGCGAGATCAAGCTCGTCCAGGTCAAGGACGGCGCCGTGGTCGGTGTCCACATGGTCGGCGCCCGCATGGGCGAGCAGGTCGGCGAGGCCCAGCTGATCTACAACTGGGAGGCCCTGCCGGCCGAGGTCGCGCAGCTCATCCACGCCCACCCGACCCAGTCCGAGGCCCTCGGCGAGGCGCACCTGGCGCTGGCCGGCAAGCCGCTGCACGCGCACGACTGATCGCGCCCCACACCCCCAACTTCCAGTTCGCAAGACTTGATAGGAGTCGCTGAAACCATGGCGGTCTCAGTAACACTGCCCGCGCTGGGCGAGAGCGTTTCCGAGGGCACCGTCACCCGTTGGCTGAAGGCCGAGGGTGAGCGCGTGGAGGTCGACGAGCCGCTGCTCGAGGTCTCCACCGACAAGGTCGACACCGAGATCCCGGCCCCGGCCTCCGGCATTCTGGCCTCGATCAAGGTCGGCGAGGACGAGACCGTCGAGGTCGGCGCCGAGCTGGCGATCATCGACGACGGCTCGGGCGCCCCGGTCGCCGCGCCGGCCCCGGCCGCCGAGGCCGCTCCGGCCGCCCCGGCTGCTCCGGCTCCGGTCGCGGAGGCCCCGGCCGCCGCCCCGGCTCCGGTCGCCGAGGCCCCCGCCGCCGCTCCGGCCGCCCCGGCCGCCCCGGCCGGCGACGCCACCCCGGTGCTGCTGCCCGCGCTGGGCGAGAGCGTGTCCGAGGGCACCGTCACCCGCTGGCTGAAGGCCGAGGGCGACACCGTCGAGGTCGACGAGCCGCTGCTCGAGGTCTCCACCGACAAGGTCGACACCGAGATCCCGTCGCCGGTCGCCGGCACGCTGGTGAAGATCCTGGTCGGCGAGGACGAGACCGCCGAGGTCGGCGCCCAGCTCGCGCTGATCGGTGCCGCGGGCGCCGTCGCCGCGGCCCCGGCCGCCGCTCCGGCCGCCCCGGTCGCCGCTCCGGCCCCGGCTCCGGCTGCCGCCCCGGCTCCGGTCGCCCCGGCTGCCCCGGCCCCGGTCGCCGCCGCTCCGGCCGCCCCGGTCGCCGCTCCGGCTCCGGTCGCCGCCCCCGCCGCCCCGGCCCCGGTCGCCGCTCCGGCCCCGGTCGCCCCGGCTGCCCCGGCCGCCCCGGTGGCCGACGCCGGTGACGCCTACGTCACCCCGCTGGTGCGCAAGCTCGCCGCCGAGCACGACGTCGCGCTGTCCTCCGTCACCGGTACCGGTGTCGGCGGCCGCATCCGCAAGCAGGACGTCCTGGCCGCCGCCGAGGCCGCCAAGGCCGCCCAGGCCCCGGCCCCGGTCGCCGCTGCTGCCCCGGCCGCCGCGCCGAAGGCCGCCGCCGCGCCGTCCGCCCTGCGCGGCCAGACGGTCAAGATGACCCGCATGCGCAAGGTCATCGGCGACAACATGCTGAAGGCCCTGCACGAGCAGGCGCAGCTCACCAGCGTGGTCGAGGTGGACGTCACCAAGATCATGTCGCTGCGCGCCAAGGCCAAGGACGGCTTCCTCGCCCGCGAGGGCGTCAAGCTCTCCCCGATGCCGTTCTTCGTCAAGGCCGCCGCCCAGGCGCTGAAGACCAACGCGGTCGTCAACGCCCGGATCAACGAGGCCGAGGGCACCATCACCTACTTCGACACCGAGAACATCGGTATCGCGGTGGACTCGGAGAAGGGTCTGATGACCCCGGTCATCAAGGGTGCGGGCGACCTCAACATCGCCGGTATCTCCAAGAAGACCGCCGAGCTGGCCAGCAAGGTCCGCGACAGCAAGATCACCCCGGACGAGCTGTCCGGCGCGACCTTCACCATCAGCAACACCGGTTCGCGCGGTGCGCTGTTCGACACCGTCATCGTGCCGCCGAACCAGGTCGCGATCCTGGGCATCGGCGCCACGGTCAAGCGCCCGGTGGTCATCGAGGCCGACGGCGGCACCGCCATCGGCATCCGCGACATGACCTACCTGTCGCTCTCCTACGACCACCGCCTGGTGGACGGCGCCGACGCCGCCCGCTACCTGGTGGCCGTCAAGGAGATCCTGGAGGCCGGCGAGTTCGAGGTCGAGCTCGGCCTGTAAGGCCCCGGGAGACCGACCCGGCAGCACCGGAACCCCGCACCGTCCCCGGACGGCGCGGGGTTCCGCGCGTCGGGGCCCGGGGCCGGGGGCTTCGCGCCGTTCCGGGTTTTTCGCGCGGTTCCGGGTGATTCACCCGTTCTTCGCATGCGCGCGTGCGCCCGAACAGGGATGCTGGAGCGGTGATGGACGAGACCGACTTCTGGCTGATCATCGACGAGACCCGGGAGGCCGCCGAGGGCGACCCGGACGAGCAGGCGGACCGCCTGGTGGAACGGCTCGGCGAACTGACGCCGGACGACGTCATCGACTTCGCCCGGCTCTTCGAGGCCCGCTTCCAGCGCGCCTACCGCTACGACCTGTGGGGCGCGGCGTACCTGCTGCTCGGCGGCGCCTCCGAGGACTCCTTCGACTACTTCCGGTGCTGGCTGATCGGCCAGGGCCGGGAGGTCTTCGAGGGCGGCCTGCACGAGCCCGACGACCTGGCGGACCTGCTGCCCGGGTTCGACGAGGAGGAGGACGGCGAGGCCGAGGACCTCGGCTACGCCGCCGACGAGGCGTACGAGCAGCTGACCGGGCTGCCGCTGCCCGAGGTGGGCGGGCGGCAGCCCGTGCGGCCGTCCGGGGCCGTCTTCGACTTCGACGACCCGGACGTCATGGCGAAACGGTTCCCCAAGCTCTGGGAGCGGTACGGGGATTGAGGGCGCCCGACACCGTGCGCGGCCGGCGGCTCAGGTGTTCGAGCCCGCCGCCGCGCTGGTGTCCTGCTTGATGCCCTTGAGGATCTGGTCCAGCACCGAGGGGTCGGGCGCGCCCGCGGCGTCGTCCACCCCGCCCTCGAAGGCCACGTAGCCGCCGCCCTTGGCCGGCACGGCCGCCAGCAGGATGTAGCCCTTGCTGCCGTCCGAGGTCACCACGTGCCAGCGCACCGCGTAGCCGGAGATGCCCGCGACGGTGGTGCTGGAGGAGCCCGCGTCGGTGTGCGAGGTGATGTCGGTGAAGATCGCCGCCGCGTAGGCCGGCATCGCCGCCTCGGCCGCCGCGCGGGCGGTGGTGCCGGAGATGGTGTCCTTCTCCACCGAGAACTGGCCGCGGATGCAGTTGCCGCCGCCGGGGCAGGTGTACTGGCCGGTGCCGAGGAAGACCGTCGAGTGCGAGCCGCTGGTGTTCGCCTCCCAGCCGTCGAAGACCGGGACGGTGATGGCGTGCTGCGGGTCCGCCACGGTGTCCTTGAGCTGCGGGGTCGGGCGCGGCGGTGTGGTGGGCGGCGGTGAGACCGGCCGGGTCGTGGTCGGGGACGGTGCGGTCGCGGTCGGGCTCGGGGTGTCGGTCACGGTCACGGTGGTCACCGGCGGGGTCGGGCCGGCGGACGGGCCGTCGCCGCCGCTGTTCAGCGCGACGGCGGCGATCACGCCGACCACGGCCAGGACCGCGACCCCGATGCCGACGGCCGTGCCGGTCTTCATCCGGTTCGGCCGGGAGGGCGCCGGGTAGGCGGCCGGCGGATAGCCGTAGGCCGGCGGGTTCTGCGCCGGGTAGCCGTAGCCCGGCTGCCCCTGCTGCGGCGCGCCGTAGCCGTAGGAGGGCGGCGGGGACCCGGCGGGCTGGCCCGGGCTCTGCCAGGAGACCTGTGTCGGGGCGTCGGCAATCGGGCCGCCGCCCGCCTGGACGGGGCGCACGTCACTGGTCCAGGCCGTACCGTCCCACCAGCGCTCATGGCCGGCCGTGCCGTCCGCACCCGGAACCGGGTACCACCCGGGAGGCGTCGAGTTGCTCACGGCAAGACCGTACCCGGCCGGGTGACCCTCCAGACAGGCCGGGTCTGTCACGACTCTGCACCACGCCGGTACCGACTCTGACGGTTCGTCGGCCATCGGTCCGGGTGGTGCGGCTCGCCCCGCCGGGGCTCAGCCGGTGAGGCGGCGGGCCATCCAGACGTCGTCGACGTACGCGCCGTCGATCAGGAACTCCTCGGTGAGCGTGCCCTCGACCACGAAGCCGCAGCGCGCGTAGAGGGCGCGGGCCGGGGCGTTGTGGCCGAGCACCCGCAGGGTGATCCGGCGGGCGCCCTGGTCACGGGCCACCCGGCAGGCCTCCTCGACCAGCGCGACGCCGATGCCCCGGCCGCGCGCGGAGGTGTCGACCGCCAGGCCCTGGATCTGGCGGACGTGCTGGTTGCTGGGCAGCGGGGTCGGCGGGACGACGCGGACGTAGCCGACGATCCGGCCGTCGAGCAGGGCGAGGTGGACCTGGTCCGGGGTGTGGCGCTCGTCGAACACCCCCGCGTCCTCGGCGGGACGCGCGCTGACGTCGGCCACCGGGGTCCAGGTGGCGCGGTTGAGGACGGCGAGGTCCTTCTCGTCCTCGGCCCGTGCGGGACGAATGATCAGATCGTCGGATTTGCGCATGCGCGGCATGCTAACGAGGCCGCGCGCGGACGTACACGGATTTTCCCGGGCCGCACGCGGTCCGCGCTCCCCCGGCCCCGGCCGCCCGGCTGCGAGGATGGGCGCATGAGAATCGCGGTCACAGGATCCACGGGACTGATCGGCTCGGCCCTCGTCGACTCGCTGCTGGCGGACGGGCACCAGGTGGTCCGGCTGGTCCGGCACCGGTCGAGGACCGGGCCGCGGCCGGACGGCACCACCGGCATCGGCTGGAACCCGCTGCTGGGCCAGGTCGACCTGGCCGGGCTGGCGGGCGCCGACGCGGTGGTGCACCTCGCGGGCGCCGGCGTGGGCGACCGCCGCTGGAGCGAGGGCTACAAGCGCGAGATCCGGGAGAGCCGGGTGCTCGGCACCGAGACCCTGGCCGCCGCGCTGGCCAAGCTGGCCGAGCCGCCGAAGGTGTTCGTCAGCGCCTCGGCCGTCGGCTACTACGGCCAGACCGGGGACCGGGTGATCGACGAGTCCTCGCCCGCCGGGGACGACTTCCTGGCCGAGGTCTGCGTGGAGTGGGAGGCCGCCGCCGGGCCGGCCGAACGGGCCGGGATCCGGGTGGTCCACCCGCGCACCGGGCTGGTGCTCTCCGCGGCCGGCGGCGCGGGCGGCCGGCTCTTCCCGCTGTTCCGGCTGGGCCTCGGCGGGCGGCTCGGCGACGGCCGGCAGTACTGGAGCTTCATCTCGCTGGCCGACGAGGTGGCCGCGCTGCGCTTCCTGATCGACCGGGAGGACGTCAGCGGGCCGGTCAACCTGACCGCGCCGGAGCCGGTGACCAACGCCGAGCTGACCAGGGCGCTCGGGCGGGCGCTGCGCCGGCCCACGCCGTTCCCGGTGCCGAGGGCCGTCCTGGACGCCGTGCTGGGCGAACTGGCGGTCGAGGTGGTCGGCAGCCACCGGGTGGTGCCGCGCCGGCTGCTGGACGCGGGCTTCCGGTTCGAGCACCCGGACGTCGACGCGGCGGTGCGGGCGGCGCTCTGAGGACGGGCCGGGGGCTCTCCGGGGCCGGGCGCGCGCTCGCGCCCGGCCCCGTCGCGTAGGCGCACTACGACGTTCACCCTGGCCAGGGGCATATGCCGGGCGGAGTCCGGGTGACGGCCGGAAGGGGCTCCGGGAGGGGGCGCACGGGAGCACGTGGTGGGCGCGTCGCGCGCCCCCGGTGACCGTGTGCGCCCGCCGGGCCGGGTCGCGGCCGGATCGGCGCACAGTCCGTGACGGCACCCGCACCGGATGCGGCCACTCCCCTTCCCGACCCGGATCGGGACCGGTGCGCTTGTCTGACCCTCACACTGACGGGGCATCACACCGGTCGGACCGTGTCCCAGCACCCCGCTGCCTGCGCCGGCCCGAAACATCCGGGACCAGGGAGGGAGCCACCCGTGCCCACGTACGACTTCATCCGCCGCGCCCGACGACAGTCCGACCCGGACATCGTCGTGGTGGGAGCCGGCCTCGCGGGCCTCGCCGCCGCCCGCGTGCTCACCGGCCGCGGCTTCGCCGTCCAGGTCCTGGAGGCCGCGGACCGGATCGGCGGCCGCGCCGCCTCCCACGAACTGGACGGCTTCCGACTCGACCACGGCAGCCATCTGCTGAACACCGCCTTCCCCGAGCCGCCCCGCGTGCTCGACCTCGACCGCCTCGACCTGCGCCCGCTCGCCCCGGGCGTCCTGGTGCACAACGGCGGGCGCCGGTACCGGGTCGGGGACCCGCAGCTGACCACCGCCCGGCAGGCCGCCGCCCGGGCACCGCTGGGCAGCCCGCTGGACAAGGCGCGCCTCGGCAGCTGGCTCAACCGGCTCGCCGCCACCCCGCCGGCCCGGCTGAAGGCCCGGCCGGAGACCACCGCCGCGCGGGCCCTCGGCGAACGCGGGCTCGCCCCGCGCACCGTCGACGGCCTGTTGCGCCCGTTGCTCGGCGCCCTGCTCAGCGACCCCGCCCTCGGCACCAGCAGCCGGGTCGCCGACCTGGTGCTGCGCTGCTACGCGCGCGGCCGGCTCTGTCTGCCCGCCGGGGGGATCGCGGCCGTGCCGGCCCAGCTGGCCGCCGCCCTGCCCGCCGGCACCGTCCGCACCGGGGTGCGGGTCACCGCGATCGAGGCCGACGGCGTGGAGACCGCCGGACACGGGCGGATCGGCGCCCAGGCCGTGATCGTCGCGACCGACCCGCGCTCCGCCGCCGAGCTGCTGCCCGGTCTGCGGCTGCCCGACTTCCACCCCGTCACGACCTTCTACCACGCGGCCGACCGGGCCCCCCTCGGCGAGGCCGCCCTGCTGCTGGACGGCGACCGGCCGGGCGGGCGACCCTCGCTGGTCTCGCACTCGCTGGTGCTCAGCGAGCTGCACCCCTCGTATGCCCCGCCCGGGCAGGCCCTGATCGCCACCACCGTGCTCGGCCGCCGCACCTTCGACGCCGGCGGTCCGGCCGCGCTGGAGCCGGCCGTGCGCGCCCGGCTCGCGGAGCTGTACGGCACGCCGGCCGGCGGCTGGCAGTTCCTGAGCGTGCGGCACCTGCCGGACGCGGTGCCCGCCATGCCGCCGCCGCACAACACCCGGCGGCCGGTGCGGCTGCTGGCCGGGCTCTACGTCTGCGGCGACCACCGGGACACCAGCAGCGTGCAGGGGGCGCTGGTCTCCGGACGGCGCGCGGCCGAGGCCGTGGCACGCGACCTCGGGCGGCCGGCCACCGAACCGGAGGCGGCGGCCGCCTGACCCTCCCGCCCGACCCTCCCGCCGACGCAGGGCACGCGGTCCGTCACGGGTCCGGCTGCCGGGCCGGTGACGGACCGCGTGCCAATATGCCGATATGACCGCTGATCGGACGATTCCCGCCACCCCGCCGGACGCCGCGTGAGCGGCGGGACCGACGTCCAGCCGCTCGCGCTGATCCTGGTCCCGGCCGCCGCGGTGGCCGCTCCGCTGCTGGCCGACCGGCTGCTGCGGTGGATCGCCGTCCCCACCGTGGTGTTCGAGATCCTGCTCGGGGTCCTGATCGGCCCCGACGTCCTGGGCTGGGCGCACGTCGACGTCCTGGTCGACGCGCTCTCCCGGTTCGGCCTGGCCATGCTGATGTTCCTGGCCGGCTACGAGATCGACTTCGCCCGGCTGCGCGGCGGCCCGCTCCGCCGCGCCGGCACCGCGTGGCTGATCACCGTGGTGGCCGCGCTCGTCCTCGGCGCGCTGGTCAACCCGGACCCGCTGGACGGCGCCTTCGCCGGGCTGGCACTCACCACCACCGCGCTCGGCACCATCCTGCCGGTGCTGCGCGACGCCGGGGAACTGCCCACCCCGTTCGGCTCGCTGGTGATGGCCACCGGGGCGGTCGGCGAGTTCGGGCCGATCATCGCCGTCGCCGTCCTGCTCAGCGGCAACACCCCGGCCCGCACCGCCGTCATCCTGGCCGCCTTCGCGGTGATCACCGCCCTCGCGATCGGCGGCGCCCGGCGCCCCCGGCCGGCCTGGATGACCGGGCTGATCCGGCGCACCCTGCGCACCTCCGGCCAGTTCGCCGTGCGCACCGTGATCCTGGTGCTCGCCACCATGGTGGCCGCCGCGCTCTGGCTGGAGCTGGACATGCTGCTCGGCGCGTTCACCGCCGGCATCGTCTCGCGGCAGCTGCTGTCCGACATCCCCCGGCACGCCGAGGAGGTCATCGACGCCAAGCTGGAGGGCATCGGCTTCGGCTTCCTCGTGCCGGTGTTCTTCGTGGTCAGCGGCATGGACTTCGACCTGGACGCGCTGCTCGGCGATCCGGGCACGCTGCTGCTCCTGCCGGCCTTCCTGCTCCTGCTGCTGGTCCTGCGCGGACTGCCGGCCGCGCTGCTCGCCCCCACCGGGCTGGGACGGCGCGACCGGGCCGCGCTCGGGCTGTACGGCGCGACCGCGCTGCCGCTGGTCGTGGTGATCACCACGATCGAGGTGGACGCCGGCCATCTGTCGTCCTCGACCGCGGCCGCGCTGGTCGGCGCGGGCATGCTCTCGGTACTGCTGTTCCCGCTGAGCGCGCAGCGGCTGCGCGGGGACGTCCGGCCGCCGGCCGCCGTCGGAGGCGGCCGGCCGCGGGTGAACGCCGAGAGCTGGTGAGACCTCGGGCCGACGGGGACCGGGTCGGCGGGGACCTGGGGGCCGGTCAGATCACCCCCGCCTGGCGGGCCGTTTCCTCGAACGCGCGCGCCACCGCGCTGCCCCGGTACGGGGTGAGCCGGCGGTGGAAGTCGCGCACGTACTCCAGCGACCGGGCCGAGCGCATCTCGCCCGCCGCCCGCAGCGCGTCGGTGGCCATGCCGCAGGCCTCGTCGAGGTCCCCCATGCCGAGCCGGGCGGTGGCCAGCACCAGCCGGCAGAAGATCCGGCTGCGCGCGTACGCGGGCGAGCGCAGCCGCAGCGACTTCTCGGCGTGCTGGGCGGCCGTCCGCCACTGCTGGAGGTCGCGGTAGCAGTGCGCGAACTCGTCGGAGAGCTGCGCCTCGTCGAAGAACCGCGCCCAGGAGGGCAGCTCGTCCCCGGTCCGGACGGCCGCCAGCGCCCGCTCGGCCCGGACCAGCGCGGTGGTGCAGGAGCGGACGTCGCCGAGCAGGCCGTGCCCGCGCGCCTCGGCGGCGTGCAGCAGCGCCTGGACGGTCGGCGGCACCGCCGTGCCCACGCCCTGCTGGGCGACCCGGGCCAGCTGGACGGCCTCCCGGCCGTGGCCGAGGTGCACGGCCTGCTGGCTCATCGTCACCAGCACGTACCCGCCGAGCGCGCGGTCCCCGGCGGCCTGGGAGAGCCGCAGCGCCTGGACGAAGTAGCGCTGGGCCAGGCCGTGCGCGGCGATGTCGAAGGACGTCCAGCCGGCCAGCCGGGTGAGGTCGGCGACGGCGCCGAACAGGGCGCGGCCGATCTGCTCGCCGTAGCGGCCGCGCAGCATCGGCTCGGCCTCGCTCTCCAGGTAGCGCACCAGCGCCTGGCGGGCGTGGCCGCCGCCGTAGGCGTGGTCCAGCGCGCGGAACAGGTCGCCGACGGCGCGGATGGCGGCGATGTCGCCCCGGCCGACGCGCAGCGCGGGGCGCTGCTCGCGGCCCTGGTCGTGGAAGGGCGGCTCGACGGCGATCGGCGGGCGGCGGCTCTGGGTGGGCACCCGGGCGCCGAGCGCGGCCGGACCGGCGGCGCCCGCCGTCGGGGCGGTGGCGGCGGGGCCGGACCGGCCGACCGGGGCGCCGGCCGCACCGCGCGGCACGGGACCCGCGGCCGGGCCGGGCGGTCCGGCGGGCGGTGCGCCGGTTCCGGGGTCGGGCCGGGCCAGGGTGGAGCCGTCCCTGGCGACCCGCTCGTCGGTGCGGCCGATCAGCCAGTCGCGGCTGGGCACCACCAGGCCGGCCGGGGTGAAGGCGATCCGGCGCAGCTCGGACTGCGGCCCGTTGTCCTTGCGCCACATGCTCGCGACGATGTCCACCGCCTCCTGCGGCGTCTCGGCGAACTCCAGGCCGGCGTAGACCGGGGCGCAGGCGTCCAGGCCGAGGTCCTGCGCGGTGAGGCGGCGGCCGAGCCGGCGGGTGAACACCTCGGCGATCAGCGCCGGGGTGGCACCGCGGGGCTGCTGGCCGCGGAGCCAGCGGGTGACGGAGGTCTTGTCGTAGCGCAGGTCGAGGCCGTGCTCCAGGCCGAGCTGGTCGACCCGGCGGGCCAGGCCGGCGTGCGAGAAGCCGGCCTCCTCGATCAGCGCGGCGAGCTGGAGGTTCTGGGTGGTGGTGGCCGACGTGTGCCGCTCGGGCGTGTGGCGCTCGGCGGCGTGCCGCTCAGGCGTGTGCCGCGCCGGCGCGTGCCGGTCGGCGGGTGTGGCCTGCTCGGGCAGCCGGAGGTCCTCGGCGGCGGTCGGGGCGTCGGGGGCGTCCGGAAGGGCCCGGCCGACCGGACCCCGGTGCTGGTCGAGCGGGTCGAGCGGTCCGTACGCCGGGCTGTCGGTTGCAGGCCTTTGGGGCATAGTCAGTCAACACCTCTCGGACGCCGCACCGGCTCCACCAGCGGTTCGGCTGCCTGTGGCGACGCCCCCTGTCGGGAATCGGCGTGAATGTAGCGAGCATTCGGGCGCTATGGGTGGTTCTGACCGAGCAATCCTCCGAACGGGTGAAGCATCCGCGCCCATTGTGGGGAAGAGACCTCAGGATGGGTTTGGCTTGCAGGGCGTCCGCCGACCATCGACTGTGATGGCGGGGAACACCACAGTTCAGCGGGGTGCTGTAGGGGGCCGCCACATAGGAGCGCGGCCGTCGGATTCCTACCGTTCTCGGCCATGGACACCACTTCAGCCCGCCCGCTCGACGGCCGCACCGCCCTGGTCACCGGAGCCGCCTCGGGCATCGGCCGGGCCTGCGCCGAGGCCTTCGCCGCGGCCGGCGCCCGGGTCTACGTCGTCGACCTCGCCGCCGGCCCGGCCCGCAGCCTCGCCGAGCGGATCGGCGGCGTCGCGCACGTCGCCGACCTCGCCGACCCGGAGGCGGTGGAGGCGCTCCCGGCCGACGCCGACATCGTGGTCAACAACGCCGGCCTCCAGCACGTCGCCCCGGTCCACGAGTTCCCGCTCGAGCGCTTCACCCTGATGCAGCGGGTGATGGTCGAGGCGCCGTTCCGCATCCTGCGCCGCACCCTCCCGCACATGTACGCGCGCGGGTGGGGCCGGGTCGTCAACGTCTCCTCCGTGCACGGGCTGCGGGCGAGCCCCTTCAAGTCCGCCTACGTGACCGCCAAGCACGCCCTGGAGGGCCTCAGCAAGACGGTCGCCCTGGAGGGCGCCCCGCACGGCGTCACCAGCAACTGCATCAACCCCGGCTACGTCCGCACCCCCCTGGTCGAGCACCAGATCGCCGACCAGGCCCGCACCCGCGGCATCCCCGAGGACGAGGTGGTCGAGCGCGTCTTCCTCGACCGCACCGCCGTCAAGCGCCTCATCGAGCCCGCCGAGGTCGCCCAGCTGGCCCTCTACCTCTGCCTCCCCCAGGCCTCCTACATCACCGGCGCCTCGCTCCCGCTGGACGGCGCCTGGACGGCCCACTGACGCGGGGCCCCGCCGCCGCCGACGGCGGTCCGCGGTGGTGGGGCCACCGCCCACTCCGTGCCACAGGGATATGTGCCCAGGCCATATGGTCCGGGTGTCCCGCGCCTCCTGCCTTGTGGCGACGCGCTCTGCCCCCGGCCCGGAAGTGGTGAGCCATGACGGCCGCTGTCCCGGATCTGGCCCAGGGACGTTCGGTGCTGTGCGGGCACGAGACCCGCGGGCACGACCTGGCGGAGGTGGAGGCGCCGGCGGGGCAGGGCGAGGCGGGTGCGGTACCGGCGGCCGGCAAGACGGCGACGGCCTGACGGTCCGCCCGCCGGTCGGCGCGCGCCCCCGCGTGCGCGCCGACCGGCTACGGCCACCCGGGCCGAGCAGCTACGATCTCGCTTCCCTCCCCCGGGCACGTACACCCACTGTCGATGGGCGGCCGCACCATGAACGACCTCCACACCAGCTCGGCACCCGCGCTCCGCCGCCTGCTGGACCTGCTCGCCTCCGGCGCCGCCACCGAGGACTTCGCCGACGTGCTCGCCGACGCCCGCCGGCAGGGCGCGCCGGCCGCGGTGCTGAGCGAGATCGACGACGCCACCTGGCAGGCGCTGCGGGTCCACCGGACGATGCGTCAGCACCGGCGCCGGGAGGCCGAGCTGACGGCGCTGTTCGACACCGCCGGCGACCTCGCCGCCTCCCGGGACCTGGACGCGGTGCTGCAGGCGATCGTCCGCCGGGCCCGGATGCTGCTGGGCACCGACACCGCGTATCTGACCCTCCCGGACGAGGCCGCCGGCGACACCTACATGCGGGTCACCGACGGCTCGGTCTCGGTGCTCTTCCAGACCCTGCGGCTCAGCCTCGGCGACGGCCTCGGCGGCCTGGTCGCGCAGACCGCCCGCCCGTACGCCACCCACGACTACCGCACCGACGAGCGGTTCCACCACACCGGCAGCATCGACGCGGGCGTGCTCGACGAGGGCCTGGTGGCGATCATCGGCGTGCCGCTGCTGCTCGGCGGCCGGGTGATCGGCGTGCTGTTCGCCGCCGACCGCTCGCCGCGGGCCTTCTCCCCCGACGAGGTCGCGCTGCTCTGCACGCTGGCCGCGCACGCCGCGATCGCGCTGGACACCGCCAAGTCGCTGGCCGACACCCGGGCCGCGCTCGCCGAGCTGAACAGCGCCAACGAGCTGATCCGCGCCCACTCCGCCGCCGTCCAGCGCGCCGCGCAGGGCCACGACCGGCTCACCGACCTGGTGCTGCGCGGGGCCGAGGTGCCGGACGTCGCCGCGGCGGTGGCCACCCTGCTCGGCGGCGAGATAGCCGTCCTGGACGCCGAGGGCGAGCCGCTGGCCGGCCGGGCCGCCGCGCCGGGCACCGGGCTGGCCGAGGCGGCGGCCGCGTCCCGGGCGGAGGGGCGTTCGGTGCGCCACGGCGAGGCCTGGGTCTGCGCGGTGCTGGCCGGGCAGGAGCAGCTCGGCACGCTGGTGCTGCGCGGCCGGCCGGACCTCGACGACGCCGACCGCCGGCTGTTCGAGCGGGCCAGCGTGGTGACCGCGCTGCTCCTGCTGCTGCGGCGCTCGGTCGCCGAGACGGAGAACCGGGTGCGCGGCGAACTGCTGGCCGACCTGCTGACCGCCCCGGACCGGGACCCGGCCGGGCTGACCGCGCGCGGCCGCCGACTGGGCGTCGACCTCGGCCGGCCGCACCTGGTGCTGGTCGCGGAGCCGGGCGACGCGCGGGACACCGGTGCCCGCTCCCGGCTGGCGGGCGCGGCCGGGCGGTACCTGTTCGGCTCGCGCGGCATCAGCGCGGAGCACGGGGAGGCGGTGGTGCTGCTGGTCCCGGGCGGGGACGGCGGGCCGGGCGGCGGGGCCGCGAGCGGGAGCGGCGACGGCAGCGGGAGCGGCAGTGGTGCGGGGGACGCCGCGCAGCGGGCCGCCGGGCAGGCGGCCGAGCGGCTCGCCCGGCTGGCCGGGTTCCCGGTCACCGTGGGCGCCGGGCGGCCCGCCGCGGGGCCGGTGGCGCTGGCCGCCGCGTACGCCGAGGGGCTGCGCTGCGTCCGGGCGCTGCGGGTGCTCGGGCGCTCCGGCGAGGGCGCCTCGGCGCGGGCGCTCGGCTTCCTGGGCGTACTGCTCGGCGACGGCCACGACGTGGCGGGCTTCGTCCGCGCGACGCTGGGCCCGCTGCTGGAGTACGACGCCCGGCGCGGCACCGAACTGGTCCGCACCCTGCGCGCCTACTTCGACTGCGGCGGCAGCCTCACCCGGGCCAAGGACGAGCTGCACGTCCACGTGAACACCGTGGTGCAGCGGCTGGACCGGGTCGAGGTGCTGCTGGGCCGGGACTGGAACGCCCCGGAGCGCTCGCTGGAGCTCCAGCTGGCGCTGCGGCTCCAGCTGCTGTCCGGCCGGTGAGCGGGACCCTGACCGCGAGAGGGGCCCGGCCGGTTCTCCGGCGGGCGGGCGTACAGTGGCGAGGTTGGTCTCGAACGCCTGGCAAGGAGCAGCGGTGAGCGAGAACGTGCGGTTCATACGCATGGGCATGGGCGAGGGAGCCGTCCCGTACCAGGAGGCCTGGGAGGAGCAGCAGCGGCTGCACGCCCTGCGGGTCGCGGACGAGATCCCCGACACGGTGCTGCTGCTGGAGCACCCGCCCGTCTACACCATGGGCAAGCGCACCAATCCGGCCGACCTGCCGCTGGACGGCACCCCCGTGGTCGAGGTCAACCGGGGCGGCGAGATCACCTGGCACGGCCCCGGCCAGCTGGTCGGCTACCCGATCGTCAAGCTGCCGGACCCGATCGACGTGATCGCGTACGTGCGGCGGCTGGAGGAAGCGCTGATCCGCGCCTGCGGCGCGTTGGGCGTGGAGACCACCCGGGTCGAGGGCCGCAGCGGCGTCTGGGTGCTGGGCGCGTCCATCCCGGACGCGGTGGTGGACCCGGCGCAGGTGGTGGACATCGGCAAGCTCACCCTGCGGATGGGCCTGCCGCTGGGCATCGACCCGCGGCTGGCCGGCCCCGAGTACGCGCCGTCCAACGCCGGGCAGCGCGGCGACGACCGCAAGCTGGCCGCGATCGGCGTCCGGGTCGCGCGCGGGGTGACCATGCACGGGTTCGCGCTGAACTGCGATCCGGACATGACCTGGTTCGACAGGATCGTGCCGTGCGGCATCCGGGACGCCGGGGTCGCCTCGCTGGCCGGCGAGCTGGGCCGGGACTTCCCGGTCGCGCAGGCCCTGCCGCTGGTCGAGAAGCACCTGGCCGAGGTGTTCGCCGAGCTGCCGGAGCCGGCACCCGGCCGCTGAAGCGCGCCGCCCCCTTCCCCCTCCCCCGCGGCCTGCGGGAATCTACCCATCGGTAGCCCTGTTGCCCTGCGATTGCGGGGCCGCAGCCCCGGCGAAGGCCGTACAAGCACAGGCGTACCCTGGGGGTACCCCGTCTAGTTCTAGGAGTCGCACGTGTCCGCTGTCGCACCCGACGGCAGGAAGCTGCTCCGCCTGGAGGTCCGCAACAGCGAGACCCCCATCGAGCGGAAGCCCGAGTGGATCAAGACCCGCGCGAAGATGGGCCCGGAGTACAACGCCCTCCAGTCGCTGGTGAAGAAGGAGGGGCTGCACACGGTCTGCCAGGAGGCCGGCTGCCCCAACATCTTCGAGTGCTGGGAGGACCGCGAGGCGACCTTCCTCATCGGCGGTGACCAGTGCACCCGCCGCTGCGACTTCTGCCAGATCGACACCGGCAAGCCCGCCGAGTTCGACCGGGACGAGCCGCGCCGCGTCGCCGAGTCCATCGTCACCATGGACCTCAACTACGCCACCATCACCGGCGTCGCCCGCGACGACCTGCCGGACGGCGGCGCCTGGCTGTACGCCGAGACCGTGCGCCAGGTGCACGCGATGACCGCCGGCCGCGAGGGCGGACGCACCGGCGTCGAGCTGCTGATCCCGGACTTCAACGCGGTGCCGGAGCAGCTGGCCGAGGTCTTCTCCTCCCGCCCCGAGGTGCTGGCGCACAACGTCGAGACGGTGCCGCGGATCTTCAAGCGGATCCGCCCCGCCTTCCGCTACGAGCGCTCGCTGGACGTCATCACCCAGGCGCGCGCCGCCGGGCTGGTCACCAAGTCCAACCTGATCCTGGGCATGGGCGAGACCCGCGAGGAGGTCAGCCAGGCGCTGGCCGACCTGGTCGGGGCCGGCTGCGAGCTGATCACCATCACCCAGTACCTGCGCCCGTCGCTGCGCCACCACCCGGTGGAGCGGTGGGTCAAGCCGCAGGAGTTCGTCGAGCTGCAGGAGGAGGCCGAGGAGCTCGGCTTCGCCGGGGTCATGTCCGGTCCGCTGGTCCGCTCGTCGTACCGCGCCGGGCGGCTGTACCGGCAGGCGCTGGAGCGCCGGGCGCAGGCCTCGGTCTGATCCGGCCGGCCGCACCGGGACGCCGTCCGGAGCGGGTTCGAGCCATGTGAAGGGCGGAGCCTCGGCTCCGCCCTTTCGCGTTCACCACGCTTTGACGGCCAGGTCACGGGCTGGTAACACGGGGTGGTGACGATGGACCCGTCACGGGCGTTCGATTGTTCTCGGCCACGGCCACGAGGGGAGCTGTTCGGGATGCAGATGCGGATCGGGTCGGTCCGGTCGGTGGGGGTTGCGCTGCGGTTCGCCGAGAGCGTCCTGCTGTCCGGCGGGCAGCGGCAGGCCCGGCGCAACGCCTGGGCGGCCGTGTGCGAGAACCGCCGCCTCGCGGCCGACCGGCGGCACGACGCGCTGCTCCCGGGGGCGGCGGAGGGCACCGACGGGGCCGCCGGCGGGCCGCTGCGCCGCTAGCGCCGCCCCTTCCGGATCAGCCCGGCCGGCGGTGCCGGCAGGTCGCCCGGGTCACGGTTCGGGGCGAACGGGCACCCGGGCTTGGATATCCCGTACCCACGCCACGTACCATGAGCGTTATGGCGAGGGAAACATCCGAGAACCCCGGGCGGCTGAAGCAGATCCGCCAGGCGTACACCATGACCAAGAAGGTCGACACCAAGATCGGCCTGATCATCGCCGGCGTCGGCCTGCTGACCTTCGGCGTGTTCCTCGCCATCGGCTTCGCGATCGAGCACCCCGTCTACCTGGGCATCCTGGGCTTCATCGTGGCCTTCCTGGCCATGGCGATCGTCTTCGGGCGCCGGGCCGAGCGCGCCGCGTTCGGACAGATGGAGGGGCAGCCGGGCGCCGTCGCGGCGGTGCTGAACAACATCCGGCGCGGCTGGAGTGCCAACCCCACCCCGGTGGCCGTCACCCGCAGCCAGGACGCGGTCTACCGCGCCGTGGGCCGGGCCGGCATCGCGCTGATCGGCGAGGGCAACCCGAACCGGGTCCGCCAGCTGCTCGCGTCGGAGAAGAAGAAGATGGCGCGGGTCGTCGGCGACGTGCCGGTGCACGACATCGTGGTGGGCAACGGCGAGGGCGAGGTCCCGCTCAAGAAGCTGCAGATCCACCTGATGCGTCTGCCGCGCGCCATCACGGCCGCGCAGGTCACCGAGACCAACGACCGCCTGCGCGCGCTGGGCGACCTGCTCTCCAAGGCGCCCATCCCCAAGGGCCCGATGCCCAAGGGCGCCCGGATGCCCAAGGGCGGCCAGGTTCGCTGAGCCCCTCCCCGTCGACAGTCGGTACGGCAACGGCCCCGCCGCGGATGCTTCCGCGGCGGGGCCGTTCCCCGTGCCCGGGGTCCTTTCAGATCCGCACCTCGACCGTGCCGACCGCCTTGTCGTGCAGCCCGCGGGTGTCCCGGTCCCAGACCAGCGCCGGCACCAGCAGGCAGAGCAGCACGGTGCGCAGCAGCACCTGCGGGATGGTCGCCCGGCTGCCGTCCAGGCGGACGACCCGCAGCCCGAACAGCCGCTTGCCGACCGTCGTCCCGGTGGTGGCGAGCAGCAGCACGGTGACGGTGAAGAACAGCGGGGTGGTCCACATGTTGGCGGAGCCCGGCGAGCCCTTGGCGATCAGCCCGTAGGCGATCAGGGAGACCAGCCAGCCGTCGACGAACAGCGCGCCCATCCGGCGGCCGGGGCCGGCGATGGAGCCGGGGCCCTCCTTGGGCAGTCCGAGGCGCTCACCGCGGTAGCCGAAGTCGGCGCCCATCTTCTCGGCGGCCGCCTTCGGGCCGTCGATCCACGATCCCAACGCTTCTCTGGTGTCCACGAATCCACACTAACCGGGCGAACGCCGGGGACGGCCACCGCCTCCCCGCCGGACCCGCCACCGAAGAGTGAACCGGACGCCGCCGGCTTTCCCCCACCACCCCCAAGTGGTCTAGACCGATACACGGTCCCCACCTGCCGCGGCGAGGCGTTTTGTCCGGTCCCGTACGCCTTTGCCGCCCACCTGGCGACGGCGGTTAACATTCAGGAAACGACTGGGTCACCGACCGGAAACGGCCCGTTCCTAGGGTGAGCCCCATTCGCAACACCGAGGAGGATGGATGTTCAACAACGCCGCCGAAGTGAAGCAGTTCATCCAGGACAACGACGTGAAGTTCGTCGACGTCCGCTTCTGCGACCTGCCGGGCGTCTTGCAGCACTTCTCCGTACCTGCGGCGACGTTCGACCCGTCCGAGGTCCTGATGTTCGACGGCTCGTCGATCCGCGGCTTCCAGGCCATCCACGAGTCCGACATGGGCCTGGTCCCCGATCTCGCCACGGCCCGGCTGGACCCGTTCCGCCGGGACAAGCACCTCAACATCAACTTCTTCATCCAGGACCCGGTGACCGGCGAGGCCTACAGCCGCGACCCGCGCAACGTCGCCAAGAAGGCCGAGGCCTACCTCGCCTCCTCCGGCATCGCGGACACCGCGTTCTTCGGCCCCGAGGCCGAGTTCTACGTCTTCGACTCGGTCCGCTTCGACACCAGCGCCAACGCCTCGTACTACCACATCGACTCCGAGGCCGGCGCCTGGAACAGCGGCTCCACCGAGGGCGACGTCCGCGGCTACAAGGTCAAGTACAAGGGCGGCTACTTCCCCGTCCCGCCCGTCGACCACTTCGCCGACCTGCGCGCCGAGATGTCGCTGGAACTGGCCAGGGCCGGGCTGGAGGTCGAGCGCCAGCACCACGAGGTCGGCACCGCCGGCCAGGCCGAGATCAACTACAAGTTCAACACCCTGCTGCACGCCGCCGACGACCTGATGCTGTTCAAGTACATCATCAAGAACGTCGCCTGGCGGGCCGGCAAGACGGCCACCTTCATGCCGAAGCCGATCTTCGGCGACAACGGCTCGGGCATGCACGTCCACCAGTCGCTGTGGACCGAGGGCTCGCCGCTCTTCTACGACGAGCAGGGCTACGCCGGCCTCTCGGACACCGCCCGCTACTACATCGGCGGCCTGCTCAAGCACGCCCCGTCGCTGCTCGCCTTCACCAACCCGTCGGTGAACTCCTACCACCGCCTGGTCCCCGGCTTCGAGGCCCCGGTCAACCTGGTCTACTCCCAGCGCAACCGCTCCGCCGCGATCCGCATCCCCATCACCGGCTCCAACGCCAAGGCCAAGCGCATCGAGTTCCGCGCCCCCGACCCCTCCTCCAACCCCTACCTGGCCTTCTCCGCCATGCTGATGGCCGGCCTGGACGGCATCAAGAACAAGATCGAACCCCTGGAGCCGGTCGACAAGGACCTCTACGAGCTGGCCCCCGAGGACCACGCCAACGTCCCCCAGGTCCCCTCCTCCCTCCCCGCCGTCCTGGAAGCCCTCGAAGCCGACCACGAGTACCTCCTCGCCGGCAACGTCTTCACCCCCGACCTGATCGAGACCTGGATCGACTTCAAGCGCACCCAGGAGATCGCCCCGATCGCCCTCCGCCCCCACCCCCACGAGTTCGAGCTCTACTACGACCTGTAGGAGCACCTCCGGCCCGGGAAACCCGCCGGCGCCCGCGAGCGGACCGCCCGCGGGCGCCGGCGGCAGGGCCGCGGCCTGCTCAGGCGCCCTCGGGGCGATGGCCGGTGGGCTGCTCCAGGTAGCGGGCCGTCATCAGGTGGGAGAAGCCCATGATGGTCTCCTGCGGGCTGATCCCGGTGGGGCCCGGCAGGACGCTCGCGTCGCACAGCCGCAGGTTCGTGAAGCCGTGCGGGCGGCCCTGGGCGTCGCACACTCCGCCCAGGGCGGGTGGGCCCATGCGGCAGGACGCCATGGCGTGGACGGAGACGAGGTCCCAGCTCTCGGGCCGGCCGTGCTGGGCGAAGTCGGCCGCCTGCGCGGCGGCGGTCAGGCCGGCGGGTGCGGGCGGCAGCAGTTCGACCGCGCCGGCCTCCAGGAGGAGCTCGGCGGTGTGCCGGAAGGCGGAGCGGAGGAGGTCCCGGTCGCTCCCGGTCAGGCGGTGCCGCAGGACGGCGCCGAGGCCGGGTACCGCCAGCAGCCGTGCGGTGCCCCGGACGCTCACCTGGGTTGTGTAGACCGCGATCCGGTCGAGCTGGGCCAGCATCCGGTCGACGGTCCCGGCGGGGTGGGCGGCCAGCGCCGCGGCGAGCGACCCCGGCGTGAGGTTCGCGGGCATCACCCGCACACCCAGGTCGGCGAACTCCTGCAGTTGCGCGGTGAAGATGGTGCCCTCGGTGGCGCGGACGGATTCGCCGAATCGCGCCACCGTGCGGAAGTTGACGTGGAACGCGATGGCCCGGCCGGGGCCGCGTCCGCCGATGGCGCTGCGCCGCAGCAGCAGCGCGCTGCCGATCGGCCCCGCGGCCAGGAACACCGTCCGCGGGAGGTAGCGCAGTCGTCGGCCGTCGCGCAGGGCGTGCACGGCCGTGACCCGGGTGCCGTCATGGTCGAGCCGGACGACCCGGGTGTCGGGCTCGATGACCGCTGCGAGCCGTTCGGCGGCGGGCAGGTAGCTCACCAGCATGCTCTGCTTGGCCCCGGTGGGGCAGCCGGTCACGCACCGGTTGGCGTGCCGGCAGCCTCGCACCGCCCGGCGGGCCGGTGCCCAGCGCCAGCCGAGCCGGTCGGCCGCCTGGGCGAGCAGCACCGAGTCGCGGTTCCCCTGCCCGGGCGGCTGGTCGACGACACCGAGGCGCCGCTCCGCCTCGGCCAGGTGGGGGGCGAGGTGGTGGGCCCGGAAGCCGTCGACACCGGCGGACGCCCAGCACTCCAGCAGGTGTTCGGGAGGACGCCAGAACAGCCCTCCGTTGACCACCGTGGTTCCCCCGACGCAACGCCCCTCCCCGAAGGGGATGGTGGGTGCGCCGTGGATGGGAACCAGACCGCCCTGGCGGTAGAGCAGGCGCAGGTTCTCCGCCGGGGACGCCCGGGTGATCCGTGCCTGCGGGACGAGCGGGCCCTCCTCCAGGACGCGGACCTCCCGGCCCGCTCCGGCGAGTTCCAGGGCCGCGGCGCTGCCTCCGGCTCCCGAGCCGATCACCAGGGCGTCGCAGCGGACGGTGCGGACGGTCCTGGTCATCCGAACCCCTGCCGAGGCGTGGCGCAGGGGCCGTCCAGAGCGCCGTGCAGGGCCAGCGCGAGGCTCACCCTGAGCAGTTCGGCGCAGCCGGGCACCGTGGACAGCCGGTCGGCGACCCGTTGCGGGCGGGTCCGGTCCGAGGTGCCCCGGAACGGGCCCGTCGGGTCCGCGAGGACGGCGGCGACCGGGAACACCCGCATCAGCAGGGCGAGCACCAGGCGGTACGGCGCCGGGAGGGCGGCCAGGGTGGCGGCCGTGTGTCGGACCGCGGCGGCCTGGCGGGACGGTTCGGACAGGGCCGTGCAGCGGCCCGCCCAGAGCGGCGGGAGCCCGGCGGAGCGTACGCGCCGTTCCCAGACCCGCAGGCGACGGTGCTCCCGCGCGGTACGGAACCCTTCGGCGGGCGGTGCGGGACGGGCCGCCGGGGAGCTCATGCGGTGACCTGCTCCCTGGCCAGGCCCGCCAGGAGACGGGGCATTCCCTTGGCCAGGACCGCGTCCAGGGCTTCCAGGAAGAGGTCGAGGTCGGAGTCCTCGGCCACCAGGGGAGGAGCGGCGATCAGGGGGAGGTCGTGGTTGGAGCCGTAGTAGGTGAGCACGCCGTGGTCACGGTAGAGGGCGGCGACCACGGCGGCGGTGGCCAGCTTGGCCCCGGCCTGCGGGTCGCGCGCGAAGGAGGACGGCAGCAGCCGCAGCGCGTGGTCGAGGGCGGCCGGACCGTGGCGCAGGACGACGCCCTGGAGAGCACCGGCGCCACGGACCTCCGCGATCAGGCGCGGGTGGCCGGCGGCGAGGGCGGTGAGGCCGCGGCGCAGCCGCTCGCCGAGGTGGCGGGCTCTGGCGGGGTAGTCGTCCTCGACCGCGATCGCCACGGCCTCCAGCGCGGTGACCGTCTCCTCCCCGAACCCGTAGTAGGTGGTGCTGTGCAGGGTGGCGTCGGGGAGCGAGTCGTAGGCTCTGCGGAAGACCGGCTCCCTGGCCACGTAACCGGAGATGGAGGCCTTGCCGCCGCCGAAGGACTTGGAGGTGGTCACCACGTCCGGGACCAGGCCGGGGTGGCGCATGAAGTGGAAGAGCGAACCGGTCCTGCCCCAGGAGGTGTAGACCTCGTCGAAGATCAGGACGATGTCGTGCTCGGTGCACAGCCGGCGCGCCTCGCGCAGGAACTCCTCCGAGCACTCGCGGAGACCGGAAGCGCTGAAGGGTTCCAGGACCAGCGCGTAGACGTCGCTCTCGCCCTCGGGCGTGGTGTGCCGCTCCAGGGCCAGTTCGAGGGAGCGGAGGTCGTCGAAGGCGAAACCGTCCGTGCCGGGGATCCGCGGGAAGGTGAAGTGCACCTCCGGCGAGGTGGTCAGGCTTCCGGCGCCGAGCAGCTTGCCGTGGAAGGCGATGTCGGTGTGCAGAACGGTGCCGCGATGGCCGCGGTGGTACTTGTAGGCCATCTTGAGGGCGCCCTCGACGGCCTCCGCGCCCGAGTTGGGGAAGTAGCTGACATCGAGATCCGCGGGCAGCAGCTGAGCCAGGTTGTGCCCGAGTGCGGCGACGTACGGTGAGAAGTAGTTCTTGTGCACCTCCATGCGCCGCAGTTCCTCGAAGCGCCGGCGAGCGGCCAGGATGCGGGGGTGGTTGTGGCCGTGGTTCAGGACGCCGATCCCACCGGTGAAGTCCAGGACCCGCCGCCCGTCGCGCAGGGTGATCCAGCAGCCCGAGGCGCTGTCCACGGCATCGCGGCCGAATCCGAAGGCGGAGAGCAGCGTCACCTGGCCTCGGCTGACATGACGGCGGTAGAGCTCGTGCACCCGCGCGATGGGCATCCGCTCGCAATCCTCGGTGCTGATCAGGGAGTTCATGGCGTCCCCTCCTCGGGGCCGGACCGCGGACCCGTGCCGTGCCCGGCGCCGGGAGGCCGTGGATGGGGGGCGGTGCGGCGGGCGGTGCGCATCCGGTCGGCGATCAGGCGGCCGACGTGACGCCCCTGCCGCACGGCGTAGTTGGTGCCCCGGTCCTGGGGGTAGACCTGGGCCATGCTGGCCAGGTAGAGCCCCGGCACATCGGCCTCCATCGCCGGGATGCGGTCGGAGTAGTGCGGGGTGATGACCGGCTGGGCGTGATCGGCCCGCCAGACGTGGTAGCGCCGGACCCAGTCGCGGTGGAACTGCGGGAACATGCGGCTCAGGTGCGGAAGGCTGGCGTGGAACACCGCCTCGTCGTCCATCCGGTACAGCTCGGCGCTGGCCGGAAGGTAGGCGGACAGGTAGACCAGGTGACGCCCGGCGTAGGCGTCGGAAGCCTCCAGGTTGGTGTGCTCGATGACGCCGACGTAGGGGAACGACGGGTCGGTGACGTTGAGCCAGTAGGTGTCCGAAAGGGACCGGTCGGTCTGCAACACCAGGCACAGATTGGCGAGGTAGGGGATGTCGGACAGTCGCCGGCGGACGGCGGGAACGTCCGGATGGGGCGGTGGTCCGGCGGCGGCGGGGGCGAGGAAGCCGGCGAGCAGGTCCGGTGCCGTGGTCGCCAGGACCCGCCGTGCGGGCAGGACTCCGCTCTCGGTGCGGACCCCGCACACCCCGTGGGCGTCGGTCAGTACCTGCCGTACCGGGGTGCCCGTGCAGATCCGGACTCCCAGGTCGGTGAGGCGCGAGACCCAGGCGTCCAGCAGGGCGGCGCAGCCGCCCCGAAGGTAGTAGAGGACCTCGCGGCCGCTGTGTGACCGGCTGCCACCGCGCAGGTGGAGCTTGGTCCACATCCAGGTGGCGCCGACCTCGGTCGCGTACTGGCCGAACTTGCCCTCCAGCAGCGGACGCCAGACCGTCTCGTAGACCTGCGGCCCGCTCAGCTCCAACAGCCACTCGCGGGCCGTGAGGTCCTCCAGGTCCCGCCAGTGCTTCACCCGGTGGGCACGCACCGCGGACCAGCCCAGCCGGACCCGGTCGGGCAGCGGGAGGGGGGCGAAACGCAGCACGTCCCACGGGCTCGACAACCGGTACACCGAGTTCGCGTAGTAGAGGCCGGTCCGGGTCCGGTGCGGCTGGAGCAGGTGGGAGCAGCCGAGTTCCGCGCACAGCCCCCGGACCTCCAGATCGGAGGAGAACCAGTGGTGGTAGAAGCGTTCGAGCCGCACTCCCCCGACCTCGAACGACCCTGCCAAGCCGCCGACGTACGGCTCACGCTCCAGCACCCGGCAGGCCACCCCGGCCAGGGCGAGCTCGTGGGCGGCGGCCAGGCCGGTGAACCCGCCGCCGATCACCAGGACCTCGTCGCCGGGCGCCCGGGCCGGCGCTCGGCCGTCCTGCCGCGCCCCCGCCATCGGGCCGCTCACGAGGCCGCCGCCCGGTCGTCGGGGCCCGTCGGGCCCGCGGGGCGGCCGCGAGTCCGGTCGTACTCCTGGGACGCGCAGCCCGCCGGTACGCCGAGGCACGGCGGTCGGACGCCCAGCGCCCGGGCGCCCCGCGGTGCCGTGCGGCCGGTCGGAGCGCCGGAAGGGCCGAGCGACTCATCAACGCCTGGTGCGCCGGACCTTCCCACCGGACGAGGTCGACGGACGCACTCCGCCGTGGTCTCGGGGAAGTCGGACATCGCTGCTCCCTTCGAATCCTCCGGTGCTGTTCCGTCCGAAGGCGATGGGTACGGGAGGTGTGGAAGGTCCGGGCGGCGCGGGCCGGGCCTCGCCCGCAGCGGAGGCGCCCTCCGCCCCGCCGAAGGAGACGCCGCTGCGCGGGGAGGGCATCGGAACCGCCTCGGGCGATTCGGGCTCCCAGTGGACCGTAGCACCGTGCCTCGCTCTCGTCCTGCGGAGAAGCCGCTGACCTGCCGCGATGCCTGGAGATCCGACTGCTGATCCGTGAACGTGCGACCGTCCGGGTGGGCGATCGCCCGGCGAGTCCGCGCTCGGACCGGATCCGGACCCCCTGTTCCCGCCGATCCTTCCGGGGCCGGTGGGGCGGCGGGCCGCCGTCCCACCGGCCCCGGGGCCCCGGGGCCCCGGGGCTCTCGGGAGGGTGGTGAGGGCGCAGCCGGGCGGTGGTGGTCGGGGCGGGACGGTCGTGCGGGTCAGTCGAGCCAGCGGCCCTCGCGCATCAGCTCGCGGCCGGCGATCTCGTTCGCCTCGCGCCAGGCCTGCACGCGGCGGGGCGTGACCCGGAACCAGCTGTACGACGCGGCGGAGGCGCGCGGGTCGAAGCCGGTCCGGGCGGCGAAGCGGTCGGCGTGCTCGGGCGGGAGGGCGTCCATGCCGAACACCTCGACCCCGCCCTCGACCATGCAGACGTCCCGGGTGTGCCCCAGGGCGAGGCGGGCGGTGCCGGTGGCGGCGAGGTTGCGACCGGTCGGGCTGTCGGTCGGGGTGGCGAGCAGCAGCGCCTCGCCGTCCCAGTCGAAGGAGAGCGGGACGAGGTACGGCACGCCGGTCGGCGAGGCCGTGGACACCCAGACGTCGACGTCGTGGGCGAGGCGGTGCTCGGCGTCCTGGCGGCGCAGGGTGCGGGGGCGCGGTGCGGTCATGGTCTGTCGCTCCTGTCGGGGTGGTCGGCCGGTTGGGTGACAGCCTCTCGCGGACCGCGTGCGGCCCGCCTCCGTACCGGCCGCGGAAAGGGGTACGGAGACCGGCGCTCAGGGGCCGCACACGACGCCGCGGTGCCCGCGTCCGTGATCTCGCCCCGCGAAACCGGTGGCCACGGCCGCTCCGGGGAAAGAGACTTGGCCCATGGGGACGAGGAGCAGGGCGGCGGCCAAGGTCACGCCGACGGTGTACGTGTCGGTGGACGTCGAGGCGGACGGGCCGATCCCCGGCCCGTACTCGATGGTCAGCTTCGGCGCGGTGCCGGCCGGCTGGCACGACGCGGACGGCTTCCGGCGGGCACCGGCCTCGGCGGCGGGCTTCTACCGGGAGCTGCGCCCGGTGTCCGACACGTGGGTGCCCGAGGCGCTGGCCGTCTCCGGGCTCGACCGGGCGGCGCTGCTCGCCGGCGGCACCGATCCGGCCGTCGCCATGGGCCAGTTCACACGCTGGCTGGAGCAGTTGCGCACCGGCCCGGACGGACGGCGGTACCGGCCGGTGATGGTGGGCTATCCCGCCGTCTACGACTGGCAGTTCCTCCACTGGTACCTGGTCCGGTTCACCGGCTCCAGCCCGTTCGGCCACTCGGGGTGCCTGGACGTGAAGACGCTGTACGCGGCCCGCTCGGGCGTGCCGTTCGCCGGGATCGGCAAGCGCTCGATGCCGCCGGAGCTGCTGCCCGGCCTGCCCCACACCCACCATGCGCTGGACGACGCCCGGGAGCAGGCCGTGCTGTTCGCCAACGTGATGGAGTGGGACGGGCCGGACGCGCTCAGCGGACGGTGACGGGGAGGGTCTCGTAGCCGCGCAGGACCAGGCGGTCGCGGCGGGTGGGGACGCCGCCGGGGGCGAGCCGGGGGAACCGGTCGAGGAGGGCCGGGACGGCGATGTCGGCCTCCAGACGGGCGAGTTGGCTGCCGAGGCAGAAGTGCGGGCCGCCGCCGAAGCTGAGCGGCTGGCTGTCGGTGCGGGCGGGATCGAAGCGGTCCGGGCGCGGGTAGCGGGCCGGGTCGTGGTTGGCGGCGCCCAGCAGGGTGAACACCACGGTGCCGGTCGGGGCGGGCACTCCGGCCACCGCGAGGTCGGGGGCGGTGGAGATCCGGGAGGTCAGCTGGACCGGGGAGTCGTAGCGCAGCACCTCGTCGGTGAAGAGCGAGGGGTCGAGGGCGCCGGTGCGCAGGCCCTCGGCGGCCTCCGGGTGGCGGAAGAGCAGGGCGAGGCCGTTGCCGAGGAGGTTGGTGGTGGTCTCGAAGCCGGCCACCAGGAGGAGGACGAGGTTGCTCAGCAACTCCTCGCCGGAGATCCGGTCCGGGGAGTCGGCGGCGATCCGGGCCAGGTCACTGACCAGGTCGCCGGTCGGGCGGGCCAGCCGCTCGGCGGTCAACTCCGCGAAGTAGACAGCGAGTTCCTCGGCCGCCACGTCGGCCGCGGCCAGTTCGCCGAGGTCCTGGACGAGTTCCAGGGCGATGGTGAGGTCCGAGGCGAGGCCGCGGAAGCGGTGGCGGTCCGCGGCGGGGACGCCGAGCAGTTCGCAGATCACCTCGACCGGAAGGCGGAAGGCGAAGGCGTCCATGAAGTCCACCGGCGAGCCGTCCGCCCCCCGGTCGGCCAGCTCGTCCAGCAGCCGGACCACCGCGGCCCCGACCGCCGGCCGCAGGGCGGCGACCCGGCGGGCGTTGAAGGCCGAGGCGATCAGCGAGCGCACCCGGCCGTGGTCCGGGGCGTTGGCCTGGAGGATCGAGCGGCCGAACAGCACGACGGAGGGGTGGGCGAGCAGCTCCGCGCTGTTGGCGGCGAGGGCCCTGGTGTCCTCCAAGGCGAAGGCGGGGTTGCGCAGCACCTGGTTGACGGCGGCGTGCCCGACCGCCAGGACCGCGCCGGGGCCCGCCGGGACGGCCGCTCCCAGCTCGTGCGCCCGCGCGTACAGCGGGTAGGGGTCCGCGCGCCCCTCGGTGGTCATGAGCTGCTCGATGATCGACGCGCCGTCCATCCGGCCTTCCCCTCCGTGGAACCTACTCCGGACGGACAACTGTCGGCGGGCGGAGGGGAGTTCCCGACAGGGGGCGGCGGCCGGTCGGCGCCTGCGGCGCGGCACCCGACGCGGGCGCGGCGGCCGGACGGGGAACGGTCGGTAGGCTGGCGGGATGGAGATCTGGATCAACCCGCGCTGCGGGAAGTGCCGTACCGCGCTGAACGGGCTGACCGGCGCGGGTGTCACGTACACCGTGCGGCGCTACCTGGAGGACCCGCCGAGCGTCGCCGAGCTGGAGCAGGTGCTGGAGCGGCTCGGCCTGGAGCCGTGGGACATCACCCGGACCGACGAGCAGGTGGCCAAGGATCTCGGCATGAAGCAGTGGGGCCGGGAGGCGGGCGACCGCGCGCGCTGGCTCGCGGCGATGGCCGAGCACCCGATCCTGATCCAGCGCCCGATCATCACCGCGGACGACGGACACGCCGTGGTCGCCCGCACCCCGGAGGCCCTGTCCTCCGTCCTGCCCTGAGTCCCCGCCCCTCGGGGACGGCGGCCCTCAGCGGCGCTCGAACCGCCGCACCGGCTCGCCAGGCCGCCAGGAGCTGATCCGCACCGCGTCCCCCTCGACGGTGGTGTGCACGACCTGCTCCAGCTCCAGCCGGAAGGCGTGGTACGGGCCGGGCGGCGGCTCGGACAGCTCGGCCTCGTAGGCGGCGATGTCCGTCTCGTCGGTGAGCTCGACGGCCCGGCCGGACAGCTTGGAGTCGCCGTCGGCCAGCGTCTCGTCGCTCGGGTTGCTGTGCAGCGCGAAGCGGGGGTCGCGGCGCAGGTCGAGGGCCTTGACCGCGCCGAGCATCGACCCGAGCATCAGGTCGGCCCCGACGAAGTCCACCTCGATGCCGCTCACCCGGGGCGAGCCGTCGCTGCGGAGCGTCGCCAGGACGTGGTGCTTGTTGGCCTCGAAGCGGGCCCGTACGGCGGGGGCCAGGTCCGGTGCCTCGTGCTCGAAATCCTGCCAGGTAGCCATGGCGCCAGTGTGGCACCGGGCGCCGACGACCGCCGTCCGGTGCCGGTGCCGTGCCCGGTGTCGGTGCCCGGTGCCACACTGGCCGGGTGACCACTACCACCACCTACATCGCCTTCCTGCGGGCCGTGAACGTCGGCGGCCGGACGGTGAGGATGGAGCGCCTGCGCGCGCTGTTCGGCGAGCTGGGCCTGGAACGCGTCGGCTCCTACATCCAGAGCGGCAACGTCTTCTTCACCGCCCCGGCCGCCGGCGCGGCGGGGCGGGCCGCGCTCACCGAGCGGATCGAGCACCACCTGGAGGAGCGGCTGGGCTTCCCGGTGCCGGTGCTGCTGCGCACGGTGGACGAAGTGCAGGCGGTGCTGGACGCCGAGCCCTTCGCGGGTGTCGAGGTCACCCCGGACGTCCGGCTCACGGTGAACTTCCTCTCCGAGCCGCTGCCCGCCGACTTCCCGGTCCCCTACACCTCGCCGAAGGGCGACTACGAGGTGATCGGCGCCGACCCCGGTACCGCGTACGTGGTGGTGCACCTGAAGAACGGCAAGTGGGTCACCAGCGGTGCGCTCTTCGGGAAGTCCTACCGGGGCTCGGTCACCTCGCGCTTCCTGCACACCACGGCCAAGATCCTCGCCGCCGCCCGGAAGGCCTGACGCCGCCCACGCCCCCCCGGAGACCCCGCTGGCACCACCGCCCGGTCCGCGCCGCGGGGGCGGTACGGCCGGCCGGCGGGAGGCCGGGCGGCGGGCGGCTAGTGGTGGGTGCGGGCTTCCTGATGGAGTGGCGGTCCGGGGAATCTGGACAGGTCGGCGGGGGCGGCCGAGAATCGGTCCATGATGTCGCGTGAGAACCGGACCCGGGTGGTCAGGCCGTCCGAGGCCGAGCGGGAACGGGCGCTCGGGGTGCTGCGGGAGGGCGCGGGGAACGGCCGGCTGTCGCACGACACCTTTCTCGGGCGGCTCGACCTCGTCCTCCACGCGGGCAGCCGCGCCGAGCTGAACGCGGTGATGGCGGACCTGCCGGCCGGGAACCCGGTGGGACGCTTCGCGCTGCGCGCGGTGGGGCGGGTCTCCGCGTTCGGGGTGCGGCTGGGCGAGGCGTGGCGCTCCGAGCGGCTGCCGGGACTGAGCCTCCCGGAGGCCGGGTCCGGGCAGTTGACGATCGGCAGGATCCCCGGGTCGGGGCTGCGGCTGAACGACGCGTCGGTCTCCCGGCACCACGCCGAGCTGCGCCGGGAGGGCGACGGCTGGGTGCTGTACGACCTCGGGTCGACCAACGGCACCCACGTGAACGGGTTCCGGATCGTCGGCGGGGTGCGGGTCCGGGCGGGCGACCAGGTGCGGTTCGGCAACCTGGAGTTCCGGCTCGCCTCGGCCTGAGCCCCGCGGCGCCGGTCCGGGCCGCGCGGCCCCGGCCGCCCCGCCGCCGCCGGGACCGTCGGTGCCCGGCTGTCAGTGCGGGAACTGGCGGGGCGGGCGCTGGGCGGGCAGCGAGTCCTGGAACTCGCCGATGGTGCTCGCTATCTGACGCATCAGCACGGTCTCCTCCAGCCGGTCGAGGTAGCGGTGCTCGCCGGCCAGCGCCTCCACCGTGACGCCGAAGTAGAGCGTCATCAGCGGATTGACGAAGAGCGTGCTGTTGCTGGTCCGGGCGGTGAACCGGACGTCGCCGAACTCGCCGCGCAGCGCGGCCGCCACCGAGCCCTGGACGATGCTCGGGTGCGCCGGGAACGCCGCCCGGGCGTGCTCGACGGCGTCCAGGTAGAGCACGCCCTCGCGGCTGTCGCGCGGGACCGAGAAGGCGCCGAGGTAGCCGCCGGCCCGTTCGAGCGCGGCCAGGTTCTCCAGCACCAGCGCGTGGTTGACGCCGTGGTAGGCGTCGATGCCGAAGCCGAGGCAGGCGACCAGGCGCTCCGGGACCTCGGTCAGGCCGGCGACCGCGGCGAGGCTGGCCATGTCCTCCTCGGGCGTGCCGAGGCCCGCCTCGTCGCCGCGCATCAGGATGTCGGTGCCGCCGTCGACCAGCAGGACGGCGTCGATCCCGAGCCGGCCGGCCAGGGCCCGGTAGGCGGCGCGCAGCGGCTGCACGCCGGTCCGCGGGAACGCCCAGACCGCCTCGGGCATGCCGTGCAGCCGGAGCCAGCGGGCCAGCGTCCGCTCCGGGAAGTAGCCCTCGGGGGCGGGGGTGTCGGGACCGACGAGGGCCAGGTCGGGCTCCTGCCAGACCTCGGCGGGCAGGGCGTCGAGCGCGCTGAAGGAGAGGTTGGCGAGGTGCACCTCCTTGCCGGCCGCGCGCAGGGCGAGGGCGAGCGGCAGGCCCGCGTAGACGTCGAATCCGCCGCCCGCGCCGGCGATCAGGATGCGCTCGGCGGCGAGCAGACGGGTGATCAGCGGGGGCTGGAGAAGGGAGGTCACCGGGGGACGGTAGCACTGCGGTCGCGGGCCGCGGCAGGCGGCGATCGGACGGGCCGGGTCGTCGGCGGCACCAGTGTCAGTGGCGGGTGCTTGGATGCGGGCATGGACCAGGACACCGTGCAGAGCACCCTTGCCGCCGAGGTACTGCGGGACGCCGAGGAGCGGGCCCGCGAGCTGATCCGGTGCGGCTTCCAGGAGCCGGACGAGATAGCCGAGTCCCTGGCCGAGGACCTCGACGACCAGGGACTGACGGTGGAGGAGGCGGAGCGGATCGTCGCTCCGCTGTGGCAGGAGCGTCTGCGGGAGCAGGCCGCCTGGCCGGAGACGACCGACGTCGACCGGCTGGAGGCCGCCTTCGACGCCCTGGAGGAGCTGGGCATCGTCGCCGCGATGGACTTCACCTGCTGCGCGGGCTGCGGCTACGCCGAGATCGGGGGCGAGGCCGACGAGGACTCGCGCGGGTTCGTGTTCTTCCATCAGCAGGACACCGAACGGGCCGCCGCGGGCGGCGGGTTGATGCTGCGGTACGGCGGGTTCCAGGTGGACGGCGAGCCGACGGAGGCGGCCGTGCGGCGGACGGCCGGGGTGGGCCGCGACGTCGCCGCGGCGCTGACGGCGGCCGGGCTTCCGGTGGAGTGGGACGGCTCACCGGAGACGGCGATCGCGGTCACGCCGATCAGCTGGCTCAACCGCCTGCCGGAGTAGCGGTCGCTCGCCACCCCTTCCCGGGACGGCGGACGACGGCCGGCAGACGGCAGACGGCAGACGGCAGACGGCGGCGGCGGGCAACGGTCAGCGGACGACCTGGAGTTCGGCGCTGTGCTCGCGCGCGTTCGCGTGGCGCAGGGTGACCGTCACGGCGCCGATGACGGTCGCCTTGTCCTCGGTGAGGGTCCTGGTCTCGTCGCCGAGCCTGACCTCGGCCGTGGTGTCGGTGATCCGGCCGACGGTCAGCCAGAGGGTCTTGCCGCTGCCGAAGACCTCGATGGTGTTGGCGGCCTCGGAGGAGTCGGTGCGGACGGTGACGGTGCAGCTGATGTCGTCGAGGCAGACCGAGACGCCGCCCTTGCACGCGGTGAGGCCGGCGCCGAGGAGCAGCACGGCGCCGGCCGCGAGGGCGGCCGTGCGGACGGCCGGTACCCGGCGCCGGCCGGGCCGGGGCGACGGGCCGGGGCGACGGGTCGGACGTGGAGCCGGGCGGTCATCCTGGTGGCGAGCGGCGGGCACGCTGGTCATGGCACCGACGGTAGGCGGGCACCGGGGTGCCGGGCATCGGCCCCCGGCGGTACCCGGCCCCTGGCCCATCCCGGATTCCGCGACCCGCCACCACCCGGCCGGGCGGGGGTAAACCCCTAGGGGGCGGAGGGAGTTGACAAAGGCTTCAGCGAGGCTCCGACGCCGGCCACGACGATCGCCAGACCGCGTTCGAAGCGCTGCTCGAAGTCGCCGAAGATCTCCCGGCCCGCGGCGGCGGCGAGGGCGTACTCGGGGTCGATGCCGGCGGCCCGCCGGTCCGGGTCGTAGCCGGGTGCCCGCTCCCCCGGCACCGGGTGGACGGCCTGCTCCTCGATGACGAAACCGATGGTGAACGCGTACGCGGTGGTGAGGGCCAGCACGGCGTCGGCGAGGGCGAAGCCCGCCCGGTCGAAGACGGCGAGCAGGGCGTGCTGCCCGCCGGTGTGCCCGGAGTCGGTGAGCCGGGTGCCGCTGAAGACCTTGGCGCCGTCCCGGTAGCCGAGCAGCCCGTCGCGCAGGGTGCGGCAGGTGCCGGCGAGCGCCTCCCGCCAGTCGTCCGGGAGCTCGGGCGACCCGGCCGACATCCGGCGGAGCATCTCGGTGGCCATCTCGTCGAGCAGCGCCTGCTTGTTGGCGAAGTGCCAGTACAGCGCGGGGGCCTTGACGTCCAGCTCGGTGGCGATCCGGCGCAGGGTGAGCCCGTCCAGCCCGGTCTCGTCGAGCAGGCGCAGGGCGGTGTCGACCACCTGGGCGCGGTCCAGCTTCGGCGGCATGTCGCGCTCTCCTCCACGGCGGCTGCTCTCGTTCCAGCCTTGACAATTTAACACCGTTAAGCCGATGCTTCCGGATGTCCGCCACTTAACAACGTTAAGGAGAGTGTGCGATGGCGCACGCCCAGAACCGGAACAGTACGGACGTCCTGATCGTCGGCGCCGGGCCGACCGGACTGACCCTCGCCTGCGACCTGGCCCGGCGCGGGGTCTGCGCGCTGCTCGTCGAGCAGGCCCCGGCGCTGTTCCCCGGCTCGCGCGGCAAGGGCCTCCAGCCCCGCACCCAGGAGGTCTTCGAGGACCTCGGCCTGCTCGCCGCCGTGCACGCCGCCGGCCGCCCCTACCCGCGCATGCTGAGCTGGGAGAACGGCGAGCGGCAGGGCGAGTGGGACCTCGTCGGGGCCCGCGGGCCGGACCCGACCGTGCCGTTCCCGGCGGTCTGGATGCTCCCGCAGTGGCGCACCCAGGAACTGCTGCACGACCGGCTGCGCCAACTCGGCGGCGAGGTCGCCTTCGGCACCGCGCTGAGCGGCCTCGACCAGCACCCCGACCGGGTCGAGGCCCGGCTGACGGGCCCCGACGGCACCGTCCGCACGGTGACCGCCCGCTACCTGGTCGCCGCCGACGGCGGGCGCTCCACCGTCCGCAGGGCGGTGGGCATCGCGATGACGGGCGAGCAGGTCGACCCGCGCCCCGCCCTGGTCGCCGACGTCGAGATCGACGGCCTGGACCGCGTGAACTGGCACTGCTGGCCGAAGGCGCCCGGCGGTGCGCTGCTGCTCTGCCCGCTGCCGAGCACCACCGCCTTCCAGCTGTTCGCCCAGTTCGGCGCCGCGGACGGCGGCGACGGCGCCGAGGACGGCGCGGAGCCCGACGCCTCGGCGGAGGGCGTGCGCCGGACGATCGCGGCCCGCACCCACCTGCCGGAGTCCGCCGTCGGCGCCGTGCACTGGGCGTCCGGGTTCCGGCCGCGCGCGGCACTCGCCGAGCGGTTCCGCGAGGGCCGGGTCTTCCTGGCCGGCGACGCGGCGCACATCCACTCCCCGGCCGGCGGGCAGGGCCTCAACACCAGTGTCCAGGACGCCTACAACCTGGGCTGGAAGCTCGGCCAGGTGCTACGGCACGGCGCCGACGAGGCGCTGCTGGACAGCTACGAGCAGGAGCGGCTGCCGATCGCCGCCGACGTGCTGGAGATCTCCACCCGGCTGCACCGCGCGGGCGGCGTCCGGGCCGGCGGACTGCGGCGCGGCCCGCGCACCGAGCAGCTCGGCCTCGGCTACGAGGACGGCCCGCTGACCGTGGAGGCGCGCCCCGGCCTGCCCGAGGACGCGCTGCGGGCCGGCGAGCGGGCCCCCGACGCCCCGCTGGACGGTGCCGAACCGGACGGCGCGCCGGTGAACGCCATGGCCGGGCGCCGGCTCTTCGAGCTCTTCCGCGGCCCGCACGTCACCGTGCTCGCGATCGGCCGCCCGCTGCCGCGACTGCCCGCCGCGGTGCGCGGACACCGCGTCGACGGCGGCCTCGCGGAACGGACCTACGGGCCGGGCCTGTTCGTCGTCCGGCCGGACGGCTACCTGGGCCTGGCCACCCACGACCCGGCCGACCTGCCGGGCTACCTGGCCCGCTTCGGCCTGCGCTGAGACCCGCGCCCGGACCGCGGGCCACGGACCACAAGCCACACCCCACCCACCGTCCAGGCATACGCCGCCGGCATATGCCACGCGCGTAGATCAACGACCCGCGAAAGACCCGGCGCTCACTCGCCCGCCGCGTCCCAGGCGCCGGGCGCCCCCCACAGCGGCGCCGTGCACCGCTGGTAGGTGGCCTGCCAGTGCGGCCAGTGCCGGGCCACCATGTCGTCGCAATCGGCGAGCAGCCGCTCGACCACCGCCGGCTCGACGCCGTCCAGCAGCCAGGCGAGCGCGTCCGGACTGCCCGGGCCGTCGGCCGAGACCAGCACGTCCAGCAGCTCGGGCAGGCTGCCGACCCGCGAGTTCTCCGCGAAGACCCGCTCCATCCGCGGCAGCAGCTGGCGCTCCTCGATCCGCAGGTGGGTCTCCAGCCGGGCCGCCAGGTCCTCGATGGCGTAGGCCACCGGCCAGACCGAGCCGGTGTCCCGGCTGGCGATCCGCACCAGGGTGGTGACCCGGGTGAACGAGTGGTCGAGGTTGTGGTGGTCCGCCTCCAGCCAGTTCAGCAGCAGCCGCAGCTCGGGCGCGAACCGGCGCACGATCGGCCAGATCCGGGTGTCCTGCTGCTCGTGGTGGCAGGTCAGCATGGCGGTGACGAAGGTCCAGTGCCGCAGGAGCGCGGCCCCCTTCTCGTCCTCGTCGGGCTGCAGCAGTCGCAGCGCGTTGGGCAGCCTGGCGAGGTCCCGGCGGAGCGCGGCGTGCACCAGCCGCAGTCCGGCGAAGCGGACGGCCTGCGGTTCCTCGTCGACGATGCGCTCGTGCGCGGGGCCGCCCTGGGCGGGCACGGCCGGCGACACGGGGGACGCTACGGGCAGCAGGTAGCTGGGCATGGCACTCTCTTCACGCTTGGGCCGGGCTTGGCTCGACCTGACACAACGGGCGGGCTGGCGCTCCCACCACAGTGATGAGAGGACATCAGAGGCGAATCAATGTCCGATTGACGTGCAGCTCAGCGGCCGTTCGACCCGCTCCGGCAGGCGCCCGGGCAAACGCGGCGCAACATTCCGGCGCGACCGTCCCGCGCATCAGGACGAGGGCTCGTCCGGGCGGTCGGCGAAGGCCGGCGGGGCCCGGCGATCCGCCGAGCCCCGCCCGTTCCCGGCCCCTGCGGGCTCAGTCGCCCTGCGGCCCCGCGAGGTTCTTGCTGAGCCACTGCAGGGTGTCCGGGATCATCTTCTTGAAGTCGGTGGTCAGGTGCTTGCCGCCGGGCTGCTCGTAGTACTCGACGGTGAGCGGCGGCACGGCCTTGGCGACCCAGGCCTTGACCAGCTTGGTCTCGTACGCGTTGGCGCCGCCGGCGGTGGCCAGCATCCGCACGTCGGACTTGCCCTGGGCGACCAGCAGCTCCGGGCTGTTGGCCTGGCGCTCGGCCTCGTGTCCCTTCCAGAGCGGCGAGTCGGGGTTGAAGTAGCCGTCGATCGGGACGGCGGCCTTGAAGGTCTCCGGATGCTGCAGGGCCAGCTTGGCGCTGCAGAACGCGCCGGTGGAGGCGCCCATCAGGCCCCAGCCGTCGCGGCCCTTCACGGTGCGGAAGTTGGCGCGGACGAAGTCGGGGATGTCCTCGGCCATCCAGGTGCCCATCCTGGGCTGGCCCGGGATGTCGGCGCACTCCAGGGCCTTGGCCTCGTTGGATTCGAGGTTCTGCACCGGCATGATCATGATGAACGGGTGCGCCTTGCCCTGCTTGACGAGGTCGGCGTCGATCTCCTGGATCGGCAGCTGGTTGTCGGTCCAGGTGTTGTAGCCGGCGCTCTGACCGCCCGCGTACAGGGTGAGCACCGGGAAGCCGGTCCTCGCGTACTTGGGGTCGTTGTACTCCGGCGGGAGCCAGACCCACACCTTGCCGGTGACCCCGGACTTCGGACCGGTCAGCGTGGTCATCATGATCTGACCGGCGGCGGTGTCCCTGGCCTTGCTGAACGCGGCCTGCGGGCCGGTGGGCATCAGCACCTTGCCGGACGCCGCGGGCGGCGCCGTCGTGGCCGCGGCGGTCGTGGCCGGCGCCGTCGTGGCCGGGGCGGGCGTGGCCGCGGGCGAGCCCGAACCCGCCGACGGGGAGCCGGCCGCCGAGGACGAGGAGGAGGACGAGGCCGGCGAGGCGCTCCCGCCCTTCGCCGCGTCCCCCGACGCCCCCGCGTTCCCGCCGTCCGAACTGCCGCAGGCCGCCAGCGCGGCGGCCAGGGTGAACGCGGTGGCGCCGGTCAGCACGGCGCGGAAACGGGAGGACTGCGGCTGCACGGTGAGAACTCTCCGACCGGTGTCACGCCCGCTCCCACGGAGCCGGGCGGCGGCCCCCGGGTGGGGCCGGACAGACCCGGGGCACGACTGAGTGCGGGACCCCCGGGAGACCGCGCGCCGCCCTCACGGAGGCGCGCCGTCCTGCGATCTTATGACGTGCCCCGCCACACCCCGGTTGCGCGTTGGCCAGCACCGATCCAATGTTTGCTCCCGATCGGGTAAAGCCCCCGGCCCACCCCTCCCAACCGGCGGGCCCCCGTCCCCGCCACTCGACGGGGTCCGCCCGGACCGCCGGGCGCGAGGCCGGGCACGAGACCGGGCACGGGTGACTCCGGGGCCCGGATCCGTCACGATCGGAGCACCCGACCGACCCGAGGAGCCCGCCATGTCGGAACGCATCGCCGTCGTCACCGGAGCCGGAAGCGGCATCGGGCGGGCCGTGGCGCTCGAACTCGCCGCCGGGGGGTGGCGGCTGGTGCTCGCCGGGCGGCGGGAGGAGGCCTTGCGGGAGACCGCCCGGATGAGTGGCGCGCAGACGGCCGCCGTGCCGACCGATGTCACCGATCCGGGGGCCGTGGACGCGCTGTTCGGGGCCGCGGTCGAACGCTTCGGGCGGGTCGACCTGCTGTTCAACAACGCCGGGACGTTCGGCACCGCGGCCACCGTGGACGAGCTGGACGTCGACGAGTGGCGGGCGGTGGTCGACCTCAACCTCACCGGCGCCTTCCTCTGCGCCCGCGCCGCGTTCCGGCAGATGCGGGCGCAGCGGCCGCAGGGCGGGCGGATCATCAACAACGGCTCGATCTCCGCGCACGCCCCGCGCCCGCGCTCGGCCGCGTACACCGCGACCAAGCACGCCGTCACCGGGCTGACCAAGTCCCTCTCCCTGGACGGCCGTCCGTACCGGATCGCCTGCGGGCAGATCGACATCGGCAACGCCGCCACCGAGATGACGGCCGCGATGAGCAGCGGCGTGCCGCAGGCGGACGGCCGGATCGCCGTGGAGCCGACGATGGACGTCGCCGACGTGGCCCGCACGGTGCGGCACATGGCGGAGCTGCCGCTGGAGGCGAATGTGCAGTTCGCGACGGTCATGGCGAGCGCGATGCCCTACGTCGGCCGCGGCTGAGCCGGAACGGCGACGGGCCCCCGTCCCGCCGGAGACGAGGGCCCCTGATCGAGCGGCGGCTACGGGCGCCAGGTGTCGTTCAGCGTCACCTGGCCCGAGGCCGGCACGGTCGCGGTCCGGTTGGCGCCGGACTCCCAGGTGACGGCGCCCGAGGCGTCCTTGCGGATGTACTTGTACTCGAAGGACGTACCGGCGGGCATCGCCACGTCGAGCTTCCAGAGCGGGTAGGCGGCCGACGAGAGCGGCAGCGCACCGGCCGTGTTCCAGTTGCCGAGCGCGGCGTTGTCGCCGACGAGGTGGATGTTCTGCCCGTAGACGGTGGTCGCGCCGACGGCGAAGGAGGCCCCGCCGGTGACCGCCGTGCCACCACCGGGCGCGCCGACGTACAGCGCGACGGCGTCGCCCGCGCCGACGGTCGCGGTGAACCGCCCGTCCGAGCCGACCGTGTAGGACGGGCCGGTGCAGCCGCCGGCCGCCGGGTCGCCGTGCTGGACGTCGCAGTAGGAGCCGGCCGGCAGCGAGGTCTGGAAGGTCCGGGTGATCGGCCCGCTCTCCCGGTTGACCGCCACGAAGCCCTTGCCGCCCCGGCCGAAGGCGATCGCGTTGTTGCTGTTGGACCACCAGTCGGTGAGCCCGGTGCCGGCCACCGCGTTGCGGAAGCCGACCATGTTGGCCACCTGCCGCCAGGCGTGGGTGCAGTTCCAGCCGTCCTGGTAGCAGGCGTTCACGGTGCCGCCGTTCGGCGGGCCGTCGTCGTGGCCGGTGAAGGCGTAGCCGGAGTACACGTTGGGCGAGCCGTACGGGTGGGCCAGCATGAAGACGTTGGCCAGGGTGTACGTCGAGCCGTCCTTGTGGGTCAGCGTGGAGCCGTTGCGCTCGGTGTCCCAGTTGTCGACGAAGGTGCGGGCCTTGTCGGTGGGCAGCAGGCCGCTGCCCCAGCCGGAGAGGTCGGCGAGCCGGCCGCCCTGGAAGGCGCTCTTCAGCCAGGTGCCGGAGCGGAACTCGTCGACGTCGCCGGTGCCGGTGTACTCGGAGGGCTGGACCGGCTCGCCGGCGCCGTAGATGACCTCCTGCACCCAGTAGGCCTGGGGCTTGGCCGTCCTGGCCTTGATGGCGGCGAGGTCGGCGGCGGCGATGTGCTTGGCGGCGTCGATCCGGTAGCCGTCGACGCCGAGCGAGGCCAGGTCGTCGAGGTAGCGGGCGACGGTCTGCTGGACGTAGGCGCTGCCGGTGTCCAGGTCGGCGAGGTTGACCAGCTCGCAGTTCTGCACGGTGGAGCGGTCGCCGTAGTTGTTGCCGATCGCGGTGCGGCAGGAGTGGAAGTCCCAGTCCTGGTAGAAGCCGGGGTAGGTGTACTTGCCGTAGCCGGTGCCGCCGGTGCCGGTGCCGGAGCCCGCGGACATGTGGTTGATCACCGAGTCGGCGATCACCTTGACGCCGGCCGCGTGGCAGGTGTCGATCATGCGCTTGAAGGCCGTCCGGTCGCCGAGGCGCCCGGCGATCTTGTAGCTGACCGGCTGGTAGGAGGTCCACCACTGGCCGCCCTGGATGTGCTCCTGGGGCGGCGAGACCTCGACGAAGCCGTAGCCCTTGGGGCCGAGGGTGTCGGTGCAGGCCTTGGCGACCGAGTCGAAGCGCCACTCGAAGAGCGTCGCCGTGACGTCCCTGCCGTTGCCGGGCGGGGCGGCCCGGGCGGCGGGGGCGGCGCCGAGGGCGGCGGTGAGGGAGAGCGCGAGGGCCGCCGAGGCGGTGAGCGCGCCGACTGCGCGAGCAGGGGTGACCACGTTGTCTCCTGAGGGGGTGGCTGAGGTGGGGGCAGCCCGGGAACCACGCGTGAAAGCTTGCTGAAACGTTTCAGAAACTTGCAGCGCCGAACCTAGAGGCCCGACCGGGGGCCGTCAATACCCCGCGCACCGGCCCGCGCACGACACAGGGCCCGGCGGTCGCACCCGCCGGGCCCTGCCCCTGTCTCACCTGGTTGTCGCCGGTTCCACCGGCGCCGGGTCAGCTCGTGGCGATCGAGGTGTCGTCGATCACGAAGCTGGTCTGCAGCGACGCGTCCTCGGTGCCGTTGAACTTGAGGGTCACCGTCTGGCCGGCGTAGGCCGA